>JAOZHK010000279.1 GCA_026014905.1 Candidatus Bathyarchaeota archaeon | reverse complement strand
AAAATCATCTTGTTGAACGTACTAAACCTCTGGGCGGAGGATGGTTGAAATGGTAGATCCTTGTCCCAACGATCCTCACCTTCTCCAGCTCCTCAAGATCGGAGACATATCCTTTGATGGTTGAGAGTCTGAATCCCCATTTCTCATAGTAAGCCTTGACCAGATCTCTAAGCTCAATCCCGTCTGATCCAACTTCTTCGATATGATTCAACATGTCATCCATCCGGTCTCTTACAGACAACCATTAACACCTTCACTAAGATATCTCAATTGAATTATTAACAACTAACGATACCCCATACTCTTTTCTTCACTTCGACCTAATGCTAGTCTGATCAAGAATGGTTAGTGTGGAAACCATATCGATAGTGTTCACTGGGTTGAGCGTCAGCCTAGCTGCGTTCTACTACATAAGCACCTTGAGGAATGCTAACAGAATGAGAGAACTGACACTACAATCACAGGAACTTACTAGAAAAGCACAAGAGCAGGCACTGGAGACAAGACAAGCACAACTCTTCATGCCAATATACTCCACATACTCCAGTGCAGATTTCTTAAAAGCCCGATCAGAGATAATGAACTACCAGTTCAAGGACTATGACGATTTTCAGTCAAAATATGGCTTTGAGGTTAACCCTGATGCTGATGCAAAGGGAAGGATGATAAATGCGTATCTTGAGGGAATAGGTGTCCTAATGAAAAAAGGGCTGATTGAACCATCAATTGTCGATGACCTAATGTCTGGTGTAATTATACGTTACTGGGAAAAATTTGGGCCATACATCTTAGAGTATAGAAAGAGGCATGATTGGCCCCAAACAGGGGAGCATGTTGAGTATCTCTATAATAAAATTAAACCCATAGCAAGTAAGCAACGGGAAGAACTCCTAAAAGATACTCCATAACCTTATCATCACTGGAATCAGCATCTGAGTGGTTTAAAGAAAAAAGATGGGGGGGAATAGTTTCTTCTTAACGTTTCAAGCTATTCCTTCGCCTTCAAATAGATTGGAATCCACTCGCTACTAGGAAGCAAAGGTACTAACTTGATCTTGATCGGGGGCCAGAGTTCTGCTATATAGTTCATTAGTTGTTCTTCAGTGTCCGCTTCCATTATCGAGACGCCTTTCATAGTTTTTTCGAAATGCGGTGGGAAAATGTATGTTGGATATTTCTCAGGTGTCTTCGCGCTCTTTTCCAGATACTTTCCCCATCTTTCAAGTGCCTCATCGAGGGCATCGTCGGGTACCTCCCAATACTTCAAGAACTTCATTTTTTCACCTCTCCTCGTTTCTTGGTACTTGTATAGCTCCCCACCTCGGAGCTCAGGCTTGACTTACGATGGTGTTTTTATTGCTTTCCGTAGCTGTTCCTCAGTAAGTCCTACTCTGAGTGTTCCATTGACTCCAATGAATTCCAATATATCCCCTTCTACAAGGGACAAATCAAGTAGTTCTCCAAGGTTTCCCTCGAATAACACACGGTCGTGGGCTTCGTCAGAGATTGAGATGTTCTTCACGTGTTTCTTGGACTTCATCTCGATTGAGAATGCGTGTTCCACGTTTTTCATCTCTCGCATTGTTTGAGTCTAGCCTTCGCTTGAAAAATAACTAAATTTTTTATAATAGCTCCGGAAGATCAGTACGCCCGATAGTGTATTGATACTCTAAAGGGAAGGTTGATCTCTCAGATGTCTTCGTCGGAGGGAGTATATGATCTTCTGTTCGAGCTCTCCAACGAGCATAGACACTGGATCCTCCTTCTTCTCCAGAAGAAGGCAATGCGGATCACAGACATTGGAAAAGAGACGGAACTCAATAATCCTGAGATAAGACGGCACATATCGCGGCTTCGAGATGTGGGTCTCATTCAAAGAGACGTTGAAGGTTATTATCACCTGACTCCTTACGGAGTTACTTCTCTTGTTCTGTTCCAAGAATTCGAATTTCTATCATCAAATAGTGAATACTTCAAGACACATAGCCTGTCTAATATTCCTACTCGCTTCGTGAAGCGGATTGGTGAATTAAGTGGGTCTAAAGAAATAAAGAATGTAATCGATTTTTTCCGTCACACTGAGAGCCTTTTAAGGGAATCAAAGGAATATACCTGGCTTCTAGTAAATCAATTTCCTTTGAACTCACTCTCGACAATTGTGGAATCCATAGAGCGTAGAGTTCAGTTTAAGATTATTGAACCCGTAGACTTAGCTCTCAGTCCTGATATTGACTCCATGACATCTGAGGAAGTTCAGGGACTCATACGTGCAAGGCATGCTCCATTAGTTGAGCAAAGAGTGCTCGAAGAGGTTAATATTTTTCTTTATCTATCTGAAAATAAATGCATACTAGCGTTTCCCTCATCCGACGGTCAGTACGATTACACAGGTTTTATCGCGACAGATGATTCTTCACTCAAATGGTGTAGGGATCTTTTCCAGTATTTTTGGAGTGCAGGAACTCCAAAGGGTTTCACTCTTCCCAGCTCGCGGGAGGATCAAGAAAGAGTCCGTAGAGATGTGACGAGTCACCACATAATTCTCGAAGGAAGCAACGATCCTAATATCGATACTCAGGCACTTCAAGATGCGGTGGATAACTTCGATGAGGTGATCTTACGAGGGCGATTCAATCTAAATAGTTCCCTTAAACGAATTTTACCTTATGGTACCACCTCTATTAAAATTAGTAAAAGTGTGGTAATACGAGGTGAAGGACGAGAAGATAACGTCCCATCAACGAAGATCGTGAAAAGTAATTGGAAGTTTCCAAATCAAGAATATGATACACTCCTTTGCATAGAAGGTGAGGATATTGACGTTTCGATTGAAAATCTTCATTTTCAGGATTTCAACGGTATATGCATAGCTGCTTCTCATGGGAATAGTGTGAAAATATGTAACAATCGAATAACATTGTACCAAGGTCTTGGGCGAGGGTATACATTTCATGATTTTGGAGATATTGTAACCGGTATCGCAGTTGCCACACGAGATTATATCGAAGGGTGTTTTCCTGGTGGAGCTATCATTGAGGGTAATTACCTAGATTTTGCGCTAAAGATTACTCTAGGTGGATACATACCTAGAAAAAAAGGAGAGGATCCGAATTATCGTCCTAGACATACAAATCATGAAAACTACCATGGAATCGGTATTCTTGCTTTTGGTAACTTAGGGCGGGTTAGAATACGTGACAATATAGTTCGGAACATGAATGCAAGGGGAATAAGCGTCCATGATAATTATGAATCATCTGAAATACTAATCACAGGTAACACCGTATTTTCTGAGGAATATGGATCCTATGCGTTCTCTACCCATTTCGCTGGTCATGGAATACACGTTCAGAGTGCTTGGAATGCACCCCAATCAGGTTCACGTTTCGAAATAACAAATAACAATGTAAGATGCGATAAGACAAATTATTGCGGAATTGCCGTCTACGGACCATCGGATTATCGAGAAGGTGCAGGTAAACTCGCTGAATGTATCGTCCGGGATAACAAAATTCATCTAAGCGATGGTTCTGTCGGTGTCCTGATTAGGAAAAATGATAGGACAGAGGTAATCGACAACAAGCTTTCGGGACAAGCTTACTACGGGTTCCACCTATGGGGTAGCAGGGACCGTGAAGGCTTTGATCTGGGGTCAAACGAGAACCTGGTGGAGGACAACGACATGACTGATCTGGTGATAAAGGCTCCCGACAAGTACAGCGACAGCCACGTTGACGGTCGAATGTTCACCGGTTCAGAAGGTAAATCCACTACGGCCCATGTCTGGTTAATTGCTTTTTCAAAGGACAACGTGATAAAAGTCAAGGCCGATGAAACGGTGATTGATGAGGGAGAAGGTAACTCAATAATATGGGGCAAGGAAGCAGCCTGATAATATCCAGCAATGGTGTCACGAGTTCATGTATCCGCTATCGGATGGAA
>JAOZHK010000275.1 GCA_026014905.1 Candidatus Bathyarchaeota archaeon | reverse complement strand
CGGTTGCCTGAGGAGCGGAGAAGGTTCTACATGGGAAGGTAACTGGATGCTCTGAGCGCGTGTGTGTTAGGTGTAAATTTTAACCCAAAAAAATTACTGTGTTGCAGTTGCGTGCTGGGAATCATTCCGGTTCGCGCGCGCGCGACTTATTAGAGAAGGAAATCGCACGCATTACAGGAAACATGTCTCAGTGATGAAACACGATCGCTACTTCATTTCAATAATTCGGTGATCGTATACGCAATCAGCATTATAATATACACGATCTTTCATGATTAACCAAATAAGGGTAGAACTTAGAATTATTCCAATGAATATCGCTTCCAATGGAAATCCTCGTATGCCCTGAGGTCTTTCCTCAGGTTCTGGGCTCGGTTCAGGTTCGGGCTGTGGTTCTGGTTCCGGCTCAGGTTCAGATTCAATACTAGTTTTAAGTTGTTCAAACAACAACTCTGATTCTTGAGCTACTGAAAACGCTTCCCTATAACCTTGTATCGTCTCTTCACCAAAGTATGATTCGGCTTGAATTAATTTTTCAAGCGTTTGATTATGAAGGTCTAATGACTGTGGGTCAGAAAAATTACCAATCCCTTCGAGACCAAGTTCTATGCGTGAGATGATGTTTTCAGAATTCTCTTTCCAGTGATTCCTTTCATATCCTTGTGCTTCAACTATGTGATATTCCGCTTGGAGCAGATGATTGACGGCATCCTCGAACAGTTTTTCATCTTTGTAGAAAGTTGATAAATTGTGCTCTTGCATCGCCAAATTGAAAGAAGTAATGGAATCAGAATTTACCAAATCTAGATCTTGTACGGATAATATTTGTGTATATATTTCATCATGTGAATCAAAATATGTTTTTTCATATATGCTGTGTATGTTAATATGTTTAATATCCGATTTCCAATATCCATGGGCCTTCCATTCTCCCGAAATATATTCGTCATAATATATCGTTGTGTGATAGGAAATATCTCCAACTTCGGCGTTTGACGGTATATCTATATTCCAATAATCCACTTTTGAATAACCACTATTCGATAAATTAACAGGCTCATCTTCAATAAGCACGTAACAATATCCTTCTTCTTGCCATCCAAACCTTATTTCAAACCGATTAATTCTAAGTTGATTATCACTTCTGCTCGTTATTGCTGTTGTGAATCTAGCTGGATCGCCTTGATAATAGGAATCCATATCCCAGTCGACGGTAACACCAAAATCGGCCTTACTCGCCATGTGCGGGCCAGGAGCAAATATGAAATAGATTTCGTGATGGCCGTTGTCGCCGGATGGCGCATCTGAATATGCTATGAAAAGATTGTCTTGAGAATCTATAACCATGTTGGGGTCTGCACAATCTACGCTCTCTGCACTGGATGTAACGGAGTTCGCTCTGAGATTCTTTGTGAAGATCGTGTCCTCAGAAGATGCGTAGTATATGTCTCTGCAGTAAGCGGCATAATTGACAAAGTTTCTGAAATCCTCCCAAACAACGTGAACCCTTGAATCGCTATCGGTCACAATCGATGTCGTTCCCTGTGCACCACGCGTGAAATGCGGATGAGCATCCGGAGGAGTAGTAACAGAATCGTCATTGACACGGACATTAGAACCAAAGGATAACTCACCATCTGACGAGACCGCATAATATATGTCCAGGTATTGCGTTCCGTCTCCCGCTCTGCCATCAGTCCATACGACATGGATTTTTCCATCTTGTGACGTGACAACTTGTGGTCCTCCACGATATCTTTGTGTGGAGTCGACATTGACCTTTACAGGTGTTTCAAACGAGGAGCCTCTATTCTGAGATCTCGCCAAGTAGACGCCGAAGGAAGTGGAATTCCTCTTAGTGTAAGCAACGTAGACTACGTTTCCTTCGTCGATTTCGATCCAAGGATGGCTATGGCGTGCTTCGCCTTCTATCAGATTCACATTGGTAGGGGTGTTAAAGGTTTGACCACCATCTATGGACCACGCAAGGAAGATATCGCAGTCTGCTAGATTGTAACCATCGTACATCGTCCATGCCACATAGATTTTTCCATCATTGCCGGCTTCGATGTTGACTGTACGAGGCAGCCCCATGAACATATGATCGTGAGGCCAGTCATAGATCGTAACATCAGAGCCAAAGGAGACGCCACGATCTACAGACTTGTCTATGTATGCTTTCGCTACTCCAGTCCTGTTATCTTTCCAAGCAACGTATACGTGTCCATTGAGTTGGTCTACTGCTATACTTGGGCTGTCACACTGGACCGAAGAGCCTCCTTCATCGTCAATTCTGAAGCTAAGACTCCAGGTTTCCCCATAGTCATGAGAGTAGGCGAAATAGACATGTAGATAGGGATCGCTACTATTCTCAGTCCACTGACTCTGATAGGCTATGTAAACTCCGCCAACATCATCCGTAGCAATAACGGCGAAGGCTCCTTCTGCACCGGGTATCCTAGTGCTGACCCCAAAACATCCTCCTTCTTCAAGCACTTCTGGAAATCCGTTCACATATGCAACTCCGCCTTGATTAAGATTATTTTCTACTCCGCCGCCAGCCATAGAATTATACAAACGAATATTAGACGTCGAAACAAAAATGACGAAAAACAGTATAAGGTCATGTCGGTGTTTTTTCATCTTAGCTTACAGTCCCCTCTCAACTTTTTCTATCTTGTGCGCGTAGATGTCCTTGTATTTCACCCACGCTTTCTCATACTATGTAGGTCAAGTATACTTCACCTACATTGTTTATACTCCATCCAGGGCCATGATTTGGGGCTGGGCTTGGCGGGGACACCGTCCCCCGTACCCCGTGTACCCCGTAGTTATCGGGAGGGTTAAAATTTATCCAAAAAAATACTGCGTTGCAATTGATGGTTTAATTTTATCCACACACACATGGGCGGGGTACGAGGGGGGGTACAACGATGTCAGCTGACGTGCGCGCACTTTAGATTAAACTCTCTTTCTACTTTAAGTATATGTATAAAAATGCACGTGAATGGCCCTCATCGCTGAATATTTGGATATAACAGATCCTCTTCTTTTTTAAAAAAATTCATCCCAGCTAGAAATATTAGACTTCTTGAGTCTACGAAAATCCCACACTAATTCAACCAAGAATTCCCTAAAATAATATTCTTTCAAGATGTCAATAGTCTCATATAACTCACACTTTGCGGATTTGCATTCGCGACTGCGCTCGCGTAGGATTATGTGAGTTTGTATGTAATTTGATCGGGTAAGAACTGTTGGTGCGCGCGTGGCCTGCGTTGTAGGTTGCGAAGGGAACAGGCGTAAGCGTATATGATGTTAGGAAGGAAGATACAAATGACCGCTGATGAAGAGGAGAACGCTGGGGATCACTCTGTTACTTGTTGTAGCGGTCCTGGTGCTGGTCTCAGCCCTCAAGGATGACACAGAGGATCCGGCTGACGTGTTGAAGGAGCCCCCCGCCGAGATAACTGAGGGGATTCTTGTGGACGAGATCCCGGAGGACGCGGACATCATCTTCGTCTCCATGAGGTACGTCTTCAGAGACTTGGCATTCCTGGATGAGAACTACGAGATTAAGAGTAACTTCCTAAACGACCCAGAATGCATCCCAAAGATCTATAACGCAGAGTCAAACGTACTCGCCTCCCCGAGGCAGCTATACGCTTTGGATGTTGAGACGGGCGACGTAACCATG
>JAOZHK010000268.1 GCA_026014905.1 Candidatus Bathyarchaeota archaeon | reverse complement strand
GCTCCATATAAATTAAGAGTTATGTATCTACGGACCCCTGGCTTTTATCCCTCCAACAAGTCTTTACTTGCGGGATAGGAAGTGTTTATTAGTGAGCCACCAACCAGTCGCTTGTTGTTATAAATTTGGGTGAGAGCCACACAACTCACGGCCCCACTAATTCTAATGCGGGCCTCCCATTACTGGGACCATTCGACTGCCAAATGTATCAGGCACGGGTAATACCTGACTCCAACTCCTAACCATCATGAGATCTTAATTTGTCTGACCTTGCTTTTGCAAAATCGTCCAGGTGCTTCGGACAGGACACATTTTTTACGAAACGACGTTACAAATAATCACTCAATCTAAACACTCCGGTCTAGTCACACTACTATAGTGCCCCCAGTCAAAAATTACACAAAATATTGGGTTTTTTTCTTCTCGTGTGTATATAACAACACATAACAAACAAGAAAGGAGACAAGATATGTCTAAACAAAAGAAACAGATCGAACTTGATCTCGTCATAAAATCAACTGCCGCCCTTGATGAACAGGTCAAAAGGGAACTGGAGGTATCTGACGAGGGGCGGTCAATAGCGGGACTGATCCCCCCAAGTGGAGGGGCCGCCGGTGAAACTACCTAAAAATATGACCGAGGAACAATTCCTGGGGGCATTTAATTCTGTTGTAAAGAAAATCGCCCACAAGTACACATTTACATCTTATGAAATTGAGGATATCGAGCAGGAGGCTTTTCTTATTGCGGTAAGGGCCCTGGAAGACTATGATAACTCCCGCTCTCTTGAGAACTTTCTATATGTTCACCTCAGTAACCGGCTGAAAAACTTCAAGCGCGACAATTATTACCGTTATGAAGTGGGCGATGCCCAAAAAATACAAAACACAAAGAAAAACATTCTTGAGCCCATAGATATTCATGAACTCTTTCATGTGGCGGCGGGATCTTCTATTTTTGAAGAGGCTCACATAGCGGAAATGCTATCTATTATAGATGAATCTTTACCTGCAAACATGCGGGCGGATTATTTGAAGTTAAAAAATAAAGGTAAGTTGACAAAGGCGAGCAGGAATAAAGTAATTAAGAAAATACAAGAGATTTTGAACGGGGAAGAATAATATGAAGAAGGGCAGGTTTTCCAATGAGGAGATGGACTTTATCGAGCAGAACTGCGAGGTTCTTTCTCATGAGGCAATCGCCAAGACACTAGATCGTGACCCGGACTCTATTCGTGATTGGATTGCCAAGAAGGTCGGAATTACGGCTTCTCAAAAGAAAGAGGCGGCTGTTGCGAATGAACTAAAAACAAAACCATATTATAAAGAGTTGTTAAATCAGTTCTCGCAAGAAGAACTTGAGATGTTTCAGTTTCATTTTAAAAAGATGTGGAGTCAGTTTAAGGATGATGTTTTCCACACAGAGGAAATGCAAATAATAGACACAATAAAACTTGAAGTATTAATGAATAGGATTCTGCGGTCTCAACATGAAAATCAACAGGAAATAGCACTTACCGAGCGGCTTATTCAGAATGAAAAGTCGCGAGATCGTGATCAGCGAGATGTAGACTATTTAATGAATTTAGAAAGACAAGTGGCCGTGCTTCGGGCTTCTCAGGAAACATTATCAAAAGACTATAAAGATCTTCAGGGCCGTAAGGCCACTATGCTCAAAGACCTTAAAGGCACCAGAGAGCAGAGAATCAAGGCTATTGAAGACTCTAAAGAAACATTTGCGTCATTTGTGAAGGAATTAGCTACCAATGAAGATTTTAGAACAAAAATTGGTATAGAAATGGAAAAAATGAGACTAGCGACTGAAGTGGAGAAAGAACGTATTTCTGAATATACTTTATATGAGGATGGGACGGTAGACCAGCCATTCCTAACTCCAGAAACACTAATAAAGAAAGAGGACTAAGATGAAAGCACTTATTTTCGGAATAACAGGACAAGACGGAAGTTATCTGGCGGAATTACTACTAAGCAAGGGGTACTCAGTCACCGGTGTGACCCGAAGGAGTAGTACTTCTAACACAGAGAATATTAACCACATCTTGCAAAAAATAAAATTAATCGAGGGCGACATAACTGATGCCTTTAGTGTTAATTCAATTATAAACGAAGAAGAGCCAGATGAGGTTTATAATCTTGCTGCTCAATCCCATGTTGGGACTTCATTTAATCAGCCTAACTACACTTGGGATGTCACGGCGGGAGGGACATTAAATATACTTGAATCAATTAGGTTCTCCGCAAGGAAAGATGATATCAGGTTTTATCAGGCTAGCAGTAGTGAAATGTTTGGTAAAAATTTTACATCTAGATTAAAGAAGGGGTTTATTCAAGATGACTGTGTATATAAGTATCAGGATGAAAATACACCCTTTGTCCCTCAAAGTCCCTATGCCATTGCAAAATTGGCTTCGCATCATTTGGTTAGAAATTACCGCGACTCATATAACATTCATGGAAGCTGTGGTATATTGTTTAATCATGAGTCTGAACGCCGGGGTGAGAACTTTGTAACCCGAAAGATTACCAAGTGGATTGGCGAGTTTGTACAATGGATTGATGAAACTGGATATACAATGCAAGAACTTGAATCAGATGATTTTAAAATATCAGAAGATCATATTACAAATTTAGACGGCAGCTTTCCTAAGTTGCGATTGGGCAATCTTGATGCTTATCGTGATTGGGGACATGCCGAAGATTATGTTAATGCTATGTGGCTAATGTTGCAACAGGAAGATGCGGATGATTATGTGGTTGCCACTGGGGAAACTCATTCCGTGCGAGAATTTCTAGATGCTGCTTTTGCCAGGGTTGACATTGACGACTGGAGTAATTTTGTTGTTGTTGATCCAAAATTTTATCGTCCAGCAGAAGTAGACTATCTTTTAGGTTTTCCAGAAAAGGCAGAAAGATGTCTAGGTTGGAAAAGAAAGATTAGTTTTAAAGATTTGGCAAATAGAATGGTGGATAAAGATGTCAAAACGCAGGGATTACGGCGACCCAGTTTACAAACGATTCAGACTTGCTGTTCTGAAAAGGGATAAGTTTATTTGTCAAATGCCTGGATGTAAACACAAAAAGGGGTTGCAGGTACATCATATAACTAAATGGTCGTCGGCTGCATCCTTGAGATATGACACTGGAAATGGCATAACGTTATGTCGCAGGTGCCATAAGGAGGTCACGGGACATGAACACATATATGGAAAATTATTTCAAAGCATAATAAGAAGAAACAATGGCTAAAAGAATTATACCAAACTATGATGTCGTGAAAGATACCAGAGAACAGGATGGTTGGTTTTTCTCTGAATATGATAAATGCTCTGGAATGGAGGTTAGAGGTCTTCATACTGGTGATTATACTATGAAGGGATATGAGGATGTTGTTTGCATAGAAAGAAAGGGTTGTGTTTCTGAAATAGCAATGAACCTTGGAAGAAAGAAGGGGCCATTTCAAGCCGAGATGGAA
>JAOZHK010000186.1 GCA_026014905.1 Candidatus Bathyarchaeota archaeon | reverse complement strand
CAGCTAAACGAAGAATAGTGCATTAATTAGGACACATTGCTATGATTATGACGTGTATTGAGTAAAACCTCTACACACGTACATAAAATCTTTGGTGCGGCTGCCGGGATTTGAACCCGGGTTGGAAGCTTGGAAGGCTTCAATCCTCGACCAGTCTAGATCACAGCCGCAAACCGATTTTGTAGTATTGTCTTGAATAGAGGACAATTTAAAGTTATTTTCTTCCAGTCTAGATTGCGGTTCTTTTGGGTATATTTTGGGTATATCATCATTTTTTGGGTATATATCATTTTCAAGTAGTTTCAGATACGCTTTTGGTAGGTTTGTCTTCTTTCCAACATAACACCAAGATGTTCTCGGTTTACGAGTCGAATAGTTTCTATGTTGTACATAGTAGTATTCGTAGATAGCATCTTTCACTTTTCGTTTCTTAATACTTAATGTTCCCTGTTCATGACATTTAATACAGTCAACTTGAACCATTCTCATCACATAAGATAAATTATGGCAGCCAGACAGACTGTTGATCTGGTATAAAAACCTCTGGACTGGATGAAAGAAATCAATGATACTATCATATGGCAATCACCGATAGTCTCGGCAATAAAATTCAAAACTATCAATTACCAGGTTAAGATAAGTGTACGCGCGCGCGTAACGGTCCATAAATAATTGATCACAATCCTTGAAAGCTCCGAGGTGGGGAGCGATGACACAAATACCAAGAAGAGAACGAAGGTGAAAATATGGTGTTAATCATGGTAACGTCAATATTTCCTCCCAATAAAGCAGGTGAGAGACAGAAAATCTACTTGAATATCCGAGACAAGTATCCTCTACCATCCATTATCATGCGCGCGCTGGCCAATTATCCAGCCATACTTTTTTTAATAATTATAAGCTATTTATTTTGTATTGTGAGATGAAATCACATTGACCACGCAAATAACATGTCTCCGATGTGCACACGAATTTACACCAGCATTGAAGAGACGCAACTCGAAGACAAAGATAACTCTGTCATTTCGGTAAAATGTCCGAAATGTGGGAAACTGAATCCGACACTTCAGTTTCTTTAATCATTCAAGCCAGCGTGATGGGCAAGAAGGGGTGATTATTCAGATTGTTTTTTCAGATAGTCTCGTAACGCTTCACGGACCACTTCAGTCACTGAGACATAGTAGCCATTGGATTGGTCCACATAATTCTCCAGTTGAAGATAGAGTCCTTCAGGTAACGTCAGAGCACGAAATTCAGTTCTTGACATAGCGTTTCCAACATTTAACACAGAGTATTAAAGATTGTTCTTTTGAAGAACTGATCATTAAGCGCAACGATAGTATTGAATATACCTTACAGATACAGAATGTTTCATGTGTAACAATTCCAAGAATATCGAAACAATGAACAATACGTTTCCTTGTGATATTATCATTTCGAGCTAGTTTGTTATTGAATCAACACAACATACAATACGATAGCTAGAACGGAAAGCGTGAGAATCCACCAGAGAAGTGACGGAGAACGCTGCGTAACTTGTTTTTTGCCTGATGTCTCATGTATCTCTGATGTTACCTCATTGTCGTTATTTGAAGGCGCGCGCGTGTTTTGAACATTAGGAGAGTTTAAGTGTTGTCATAGATCAAACAACAATCACCATTATTATGCTCGTTTGAGGTAGCTACCCATTGGCTCAAGCCCCTAAACGCCTTGTTGTTTTCGATGTTGAAGGAATTATTATTCCAAAACGGAAATTTCTGCTGCTTCAATCCACAAGAAACTTGTCAATTCTACGAATTGCGTCTCTTTTATTGTATGGATTGCTCTATGAAATCGGAGTGACGCCTCTTGAACTTGCTCTTCAGAAAATATATTCCCTTTTTATCAACGTATCGCTTAGCGATTTTCATCAGACTTTCAGAACTATTAAACTCATTCCGGATGCATCACTCGTCATTCAGCAACTCAAACGTCTTGGCTACGAAATCGCATTCATTAGTTCTGGAATTCCCGAATTTTTAGTGAGAGAGTTAGCACAGCGATTAAATGTAAAATACGCAGTTGGACTCGACCTTAAAGTTGCTGAAAATAAATTAACAGGCCTGATATCAGGAGATGTAATCCAAGCCCAAGGTAAAGCTCTTGTTCTCAAGCAACTCCTCAATCAAAATCAAATCTCAAAAGAAAATTGCTTTCTTGTTGTAGATGATAGAAATAATCTGCCCATGTTTCCTCTTGCGGCTAAAACCATAGGCTATAATCCGGATCCATTTGTCGCACGTAAATGTGATTTTGCGATTAAAGGAAACCTGAGAGATATTCTCCCTTTTCTTACTCCATCAGAGAATAGCCCAAATCAACTCTACACTCGGAATGACATGATCCGTGAAGCAATACATATGGGAAGTTATAGTATTCCATTCATTTGCTATTTATTCAGTGTTGATCGAATCGCAATAGCCATGATCATCGTATTATGTACGATCCTATTTTTTGTATCTGAGCTTCTCAGGCTATCCGATATACGATTTCCGATTATCTCGCTGATTACCGAATCAGCTGTTACAGGCGAAGAACGATGGGAATTCGCGCTTTCACCCGTATTCTTCGCGTTAAGCATCGCTATCTCACTTACCTTTGTCTCTCCTAAGATAGGATATACAGCAATCACCATTTTGACTTTAGGTGACGGAACTGCCCGATTCGTGGGAAAAAAATGGGGAACACATGCTATTCCTTATAATAGAGTTAAAAAAATTGAAGGGACTGTTGCTGGCATTGGAGTTGCGAGTCTTGCTTCCCTCATATTCATCTCACCAGTTAATGCTGTTATTGTCTCCTCCACATGCATGTTGATAGAAACTTTTCCCCTTCCCATCAATGATAATATCATGATCCCTTTGACTGCTTGGATCACAATGCTTGGATTATTGTGATCGGTCAACGAATAGACTTATTTCTCTGCGTTCTCATTTTATGATACAAGTTTGAGAGAACATACATAATGTATGAGGAAGAGGAGTATAGCGAATTCACTGCGCTGTGCCAGCGAATAGCTGGCAAAGAAGAGGTAGAAGCCATCTGCATGTATGGATCCAGAGTGGGTGGCTATGCCAGAAAAGACAGCGATTATGATGTTTTGCTCATATTAACGCATTTTAAAAACGGTGTCAGATACTTTTATCGAACGATTAATGATAAACAATACGCAATACTCACAGTGGATAAAAAAGCAATTGAAATGGATGTGGAAACGGGGAACTTTGGCGATTTTATAGCTGGACGGTTAATCTCTCCCTATAGACCAATATTGAATGCTGAATACCTTGAAAATCTTGAAATCAAAGTCAAGAAACGATTTACTGAAGAAGAGTTACAAGACTTGGTGATTGAATACGAAGAATTAGCCCGAGGCTTGGTCATAAAACCAGAATACTTAATCCTTGCTCGGATGAAAAAACGAGTACGGGGATATCCACCGCTTCGATATAGCTACATGCAAATGCTCAAGGATGAATTACGAGACAAGAATATGCATGCAATATTAGCCGGATACAGATCAGCCCTCAAAGCGCTTCATAATATTCACATTATTAAATTCGTTAATGATGAAATAACTCTAGAAAACAGCTATGTTGACAAAGTTTTATCGAGTAAAATACTCAATAAAGTCGTTAATTTCATTGACTCAAGTAAACGAGCTCTCTCTGCATATATTACGCATGGTCGAGCAGGAAGAGTCAAATTAGACGTCTTTGCAAAAGAATTAACGTCTAAACTTAAAAGAGAATTAAAAGTCGCGTTTGCGGGAGAAGATATCGAAGACCCAAAAAACTATCTTTTCCTTCGTACAGAACAAGGACTAGTTAATTTAAACGAGCAGAATATGATGCTCGAATCTATTCAACAATTTGCGGAAAACCAAGCCTCAAAATCACAGCCATTGTCAAGCGCGTTGAACGATGTTTTTCTCGTAACTGTAAACAATGAAAAATATGTTGTGAAGAAATTTACAAACTGGTATAATGTCAAATGGTTCGTTCTGAACATTGCAGCCTATGGGACAAAGATGTTCGCCCTATCCGGAAAAGCCCGACTTGCGAATGAATATGGAATCAATCGTCTCCTCGCTAGTAACAAAATGCACGTGCCGGATATTGTTACTATTAGCTTAAAAGATCGAATGCTTGTTCAACGATTTATTCCCGGTATTAACGGCCTTGAATTCTATGGAAATGCCTTTGCCTCGCCTGGACTGACCGAGAAGCAAAAACACATCGCTCAAAAAATTGGCACAACTATTGCCGAGATTCATGCATTAGACATTGCCATCGGAGACTGCAAACCGGAAAATTTCGTAATAACAGATGAAGAAGAGATCTTTGTATTAGATTTAGAACAAGGCGAACGAAAAGGAGACAAAACTTGGGATATCGCTGAGTTTCTGTATTTTTCAGGACGTTTTGGATCCCACTACACTGGTGGAATAAAAGATTTTGTCAAATGTTTTATTGATGGTTATTGCATCCAAGGGAAGAAGGGCGTCTTACGGAAAGCTTCAAATTTCCGCTATTCTCGAGTTTTCTTAGGATGGACAGCACCACCGATTATCCAATCGATAGCATCGACCTTAAAAGCTATAAGATGAACTTTACACCTTGCTTTTTTCCGATCTGTTTAAGACGCTAAAACAGGCCGATACTTTAAAATTATAGGGTTAAATGAAAACGAGGATAACAGGTGCGAAAATCGTAGCAACAAGAGACATTACGGTAATCATTGTATTTAACGAAGGTCCTGCCGTATCTTTGAAAGGATCTCCCACAGTATCTCCAGTAACAGCAGCTTTATGAGCTTCTGACCCTTTACCCCCGTATGCACCAGCTTCAATGTATTTCTTTGCATTGTCCCACATACCGCCAGAATTTGCCATAAATAAGCCAAAGATTATTCCTGTAAAGATACTCCCCGCAAGAAATCCTGCTAACGCTGCTTTTCCTAGGAGCAGCCCAGTGATTAAGGGCGTTGTAACTGCAAGCAAACAGGGTACGACAAGTTCGCGTAGAGCGCCTTTGGTCGCGATGTCAACACATCGGGCATAGTCTGGTTTTGCTCTACCTTCAAGTAGTCCCGGGATTTCTTGAAATTGTCGTCTTACTTCCTCGATCATTCTGAAACTATTCTTGCCCACTGCGAGGATTAACAAGGCTGACAGTATGGGAGGCATCATAGCCCCCAGAAAGACACCACTGACGATGTATGGGTTCATTAATGACATGTCTATAGGATTGATATTGGCAACAATGGTGAAAGCATGGAACAAGGCGATGACTTGTAAAGCAGCTGCGCCTATCGCAAAACCCTTAGTAATTGCTTTAGCAGTATTTCCAGCCGCATCCAGTTTATCAGCAACCTCAATGACTTCATGTCCTAAATGGGATTGCTCTGCGATCCCTCGCGCATTATCAACAATGGGACCGTATGCATCCGCAGAGATTATCATTCCTAAGGTGGCTAACATACCGACAGCAGCGATGGATATGCTATAGAACGGATCATAATTAAATACTAACGCGATATTCCAAGACACTAATGTAGCAGCGATTATGCCTAGTATAGGTGGGGCAATACTGATCAAACCATAAGAAAACCCGTTTAAAATGTTGGTTGCAGCGCCAGTTTGAGATACTTCGGCTGTTCGAATGACGGGCGATCGGTCTATTGATGTGAAAAAATCTGTCGTAAGCCCGATAATAACGCCCGCGATAATCCCTGCAGTAGCTGTGAGAAAAATGCCGAGCCCAATTCCTCCAAGGTCCAGTAATTGAGTTACACCTAACATCAAAATCCCGAAGATTATAGCCGTGGCATATGTGCCTCGATTCAAAGCTGCTCCGGGATTTTCACCTTGTCTTACCTTTACAAAGAACAATCCAATGAAAGAAGCTACAACTCCTAAAGCTTTAATCATTAGAGGTAGAAAAACGAGGATAATTTGTCCTGTTTCAACTGCAATCGAGGCCCCAATTATCATCGCTGCTATTGTTCCGGCAATGTAGGAGTCAATTAAATCCGCTCCCATACCAGCTACATCACCTACATTATCACCTACATTATCAGCAATCACAGCAGGATTTCGCGGATCGTCCTCAGGAATACCGAGTTCCACTTTACCAACAAGGTCCGCTGCGATATCAGCTGTTTTAGTGAATATTCCTCCTCCTGCTTTCGCGAAGAGTGCAAGAGCACTGGCTCCAAAACTGAAACCGAGGATGATGTCAAGAGTGATTTGATAATCTTGAAAGATATTATTAAACACGAAATATAAAACGCTGACACCGAGTAAAGCCATCCCAACTGTGAAGAAGCCCATAACTGCGCCTCCATAAAACGCTATTGAAAAGGCATTGTTCAAGTCTGTTCGCGCTGCCTGGGCTGTTCTCACGTTGGCTTTCACGGCAGCTAACATCCCAACGTAAGCTGCAATTGAGGTGAAGACTGACCCCAAAATATAGGATATTGCCATACTCAATCCATTAAGAGGATTATCATAAGTATATGCAAATAAAATCCCAAGCAGGGACGCCATACCAATGACAAAAAACGCTAACGTGATATTCTGTCGTCTGAGATATGTTATGGCACCTTCCTCGATAGCACTTGCGATCTCCTTCATAGTTACTGTCCCCTCATCGTTCTTCCTTACAAAATAATACATGTAAATGGCAATACCTAATGATAAGAGACTTGAAAGTGTGACAGTAAGCAATAACCAGTCCACTATCGATGCACCTGCAGTTCCACCGTGTTTCTTGCTAGTACACTTTGAAATAAAAATATTTAAGATGATTGATAATCAGACTCAGAATCGAGTACGTCAAGTGCGTCAGATTCTTATGAACTGATGCAGCAACTATACACATACGCGTGCGCGTATTTGAGGCAAAATCTTTGCGCGAAGACCAGTGGCATGCCATGACATTTCAACTGGTCATGGATAAACTATCTACTTCAACCACTGGGTTGAGTGAAGATCAAATTAACCAACGGCTTCAGCAATATGGACTAAACCAATTGACTGAAGAGAAACGCGTCACACCCTTTATGCTCTTTTTAAGCCAATTTAAAAGTGTCTTGGTAATCATGCTCATTATATCGGCGTTAATATCAGGACTTATTCTGGAAGAAATAGTAGATGCGGCGTTAATAACCATCATAATCGTGATTAACGCGACATTAGGCTTTGTTCAAGAGTATCGAGCAGAACAGGCGATTGAAGCCCTGAAAAAAATGACAGCTCAGAAAGCCACTGTTACTCGATCTGGAAGTGAACAAGTCATCAACGCCGAGGAACTTGTTCCTGGAGATATCATTTCACTGGAAACAGGTGATCGCATTCCTGCTGACGCTCGAATTTTTGATAGTATTAATTTGCGAACAGATGAAGCCCCCTTAACCGGCGAGTCAACTCCAGTTACTAAACGTATAGCTGAACTTGAAGCGAATACATCTATAGCAGATCAACACAACATGGTTTTCAGTGGAACGACAATTGGATATGGACGGGGAAAAGCTATTGTTGTCAAAACAGGAATGCAAACAGAATTTGGTTTGATTGCCGGAGCGGTGCAATCCATTGAGGAAGAAGTCCCCCCAATTAAACAAAAGGTCGAACAACTGGGTCGAAAACTTGGGCTAATAGCAATTTTTGGCAGTGTTCTCGTTGCAATTGTGTACATCACCCTTGGCTTCGAGCTTATACAAGTGCTTCTGATCTCAGTAAGTTTGGCTGTTTCAGCTGTTCCCGAAGGATTGCCTGCAGTTATCACCATCACATTAGCACTCGGTGCAGGGCGTATGGCTCGAAGCCGCGCGATCGTCAGGAAACTCGCTTCAGTTGAAACATTAGGCAGTACTACAGCGATCTGCTCTGATAAAACAGGCACATTAACGAAAAATGAAATGACTGTTCGGCAACTTTACGCTAGCAACCTATTGGTGAATGTCACCGGATCAGGGTACAATCCAGAAGGTACATTTTTAATGGAGTCAAACGAGATACACCCCTTAGAAAACCCTGAACTTGATCTTCTATTACGAATTGGAATGTTATGCAATAATTCATCACTCAGTCAAGGTCAAGAAGGATGGAATATCATAGGAGACCCAACTGAAGGCTCACTTATTGTTGTCGCAGAGAAAGCTGACTTAAAGAAAAACATGACTTCAGAGAGGTATCCAAGACTTGATGAATTCCCATTCGAATCGACTCGTAAACGCATGAGTACAATCCATAATACTCCAGAAGGTGCGACAGTTGCGTATTCAAAAGGTGCACCTGAAGTAATTCTCTCATTCTGTGATCACATCATTGAAGGCCAACAAACACATTCTATGAATCAGAAGGATAAGGAAAAGATTCTTGAGATTACTCAGCAGATGGCTAGTGAGGCATTACGAGTTTTAGCTTTTGCTTTTAAAACTCTCCCTTCAAATGGACACTATACTGCTGACACAGTAGAGAATCAGATGACGTTTGTCGGGCTAGTGGGAATGATCGATCCTCCTCGTGAAGAAGTGATCCCTGCTATTCAATTATGCACTCGTGCAGGTATCCGGACATTCATGATCACTGGTGATCATAAAGACACAGCAGTTGCTGTTGGCAAGGAAATCGGGTTATTGAAAGGAACCGAACCGATTGAAGCCTTAACTGGAGTGGAACTCGATAATATTAGTGATGAAGAACTGGAAGATATTGTTGAATCTGTTGCAATCTACGCACGAGCTTCCCCCAATCATAAAGTACGCGTAGCTCAAGCACTTAAAAAAAGAGGACACATCGTCGCAATGACAGGCGATGGGGTTAATGATGCGCCAGCGATCAAAGTCGCAGATATCGGGGTAGCCATGGGCATCAAGGGAACCGATGTGACCAAAGAAGCTTCAGACATGGTCCTGGAGGATGATAATTTTGCTACTATAGTAAGCGCAGTTGAGGCAGGTCGTCAAATTTATGATAATATCCGAAAATTCGTACGACTCATGCTTGCAGTGAATTTCGATGAAATTCTAGAGGTGACCATCGCAGCATTAATTGGAATACCGCTTCCGTTATTGCCTGTTCAAATTCTCTGGATTAATTTAGTGACAGATGGACTTCCAGCTGCCGCGTTAAGTGTCGATCCCAAAGACCCAGACATCATGAAACGCGCACCACGCAATCCAAAAAGAGGACTGCTTTATGGGATGCTAGGATTTATCCTGTTCGCTGCCGTATTAGACTTTTGTTCAGATTTCTTTGTATTCATGTGGCTATTTTATACAACAGGCGATGTAACCAGAGCGCGAACTATTGCGTTTACTATTGTTGTAATTTTCGAGCTTTACCTCGCGCTTAATTGTAGGTCGGAAACCAAGTCGCTATTTCAACTCGGGTGGCGCGGAATCACTGCGAATAAATTTCTGGTAGCTTCCATTCTTGGCGGTCTTGTACTACAATTGGCTATCGTCTATGTCCCCTTTCTCCAGCCTATTTTTCATACCACGGCATTGAACGCTGGGGATTTACTGATTGTCGCCATTTGTTCAGCTCTCGGCATCTTTACGATACCCGAGCTGTTCATCTTTCCACGCGATAAAGCAGGTCCCTAGCGTATTTATGACCGTAATTGTAGATACTGTTGTGCTAACAAACAATATTCTTCAGCATTTTGTGTTATGCTCGTTTTTTGCTGAGCATTCAATGTTCTCACAATTTGGGCAGGAATGCCCATTACAACACTACTTGATGGAATAGTGGTATGCTGCGTCACAATCGATCCCGCTCCAATGATGGACCAATCATTGATCGAGACGTTTTCCATAATGATGGCCCCCATACCAATGATTACATTGTGACCAATACGACATCCATGTAATATTGCGCCATGCCCTATTGAGACATTGTTACCGAGAATGACGCTTCCGGATTTTTTCGCATCAATAACGACGTTATCTTGAATGTTGGTATTTTCTCCTATTCGAACCGTATTCGAGTCTCCCCGTATAACCGCATTGGGCCAGACACTACTATGTCTTCCGATCACAACGTCGCCAACGACTGTTGCTGAAGTAGCAACAAACACTGTTGGATCGATCTTGGGTTTTTTTTCGAAAAAATGCTGAATAGGCATAGAAGAGGCCTTGCTGTGGCTTTAAATCGAGGCTAAAGAGCTTTGTATCGTGTAAACCATTCTTGGTAAAGTTTTAATTTCTCCATGGAGATACTGGGTTTTCTCACTTCCATGATTTCAAGAAAATCGTTTTGAGTGATAGCTCGCAAGCTAGCCCGTGACTCGACTGATTTCCCTGAGTTGAAGTATTCCCGAACGACTTTCAAGTGCACTCCTTGAATGATATCGTATAAATCACTTCCAGTATAACCCGCGGTCATTGTACCTAATTCCTGGAAATCGACATCATCAGCAATTTTCACCAAGCTGTCCCCGTATAGTTTTAAGATGTTTACTCGAGCGCGTGTATCAGGAATAGGAATGTAAATCCGCTTTTGAAATCGTCGTAAAAAGGGTTCGTCAAGATCCCAGGGCTTATTAGTTGTCCCAATAACGTAGACGTGTGATTTCTTGTTTTTATCACTAATTCCATCCATCTCCATCATGAACTGTTTTCGCATTCGCACCTCGCCACCAACTTCTTCAGACCGTACTCCAATTAGAGAATCCACTTCATCCAAGAAAATTATCGCAGGTTGCCCATTCTCTGACACAAGTCGAGCAGTTTCAAAGAGTTGTGCTACATTTTTTTCGGATTCACCCAGCCACTTGGACATGATGGTAGCCGAATCAATGCAATAGAATGCTGCCTCAATTTCAGTCGCTGTTGCAGCCGCGAGTAAAGTTTTTCCACAGCCAGGAGGACCAAAAAGCATGATCCCTCGAGGCCAACCAAGCGGAAAAAAGTCGGGGCGTTTAACTGGGTATATTATTGCATCCAAGATCGCTTGTTTGGCATCTTCTAATCCAACGACTTCTTCCCATTTAACATTGGGTTTTTCACGTAATATCTTGTCATCATAGTTTTGTGATTGCTTCTGCCAGGCATCTTGAGTTTGTTCGAGAGGAGCACTGAAACCTTCTAACTCTTTTACGCGATTTTCGTATTGTTTTGTGTATTCAATATAAACCTTGTTTTGAGGTGCTTCGGGATGGAGTGAACATAGTTTAGTGAGAATCTCTATCGATCGTTTATACTTGGATATCGCCATTCCTTTAAGGCCTTGCTTGTCATAATTAATTGCTTCCTGAGCGGATTTCGCTGCAAGTTGCTCTAACTCAGTTAAATGGGTCAAGGACATAGCGGTCACCGGGGTATACTATTCTAAAAGGATTTTACCTTCATCCTGTAATTGTAAGATCGCCTGTTCTACGGCAGTTGGAATAACGCCTAAATATGAGGCGCACTGTAGTACGCTTAGCTCGCCTTTACGATTTTTAATGTAGTTATAAACGCTACTTTTTATGGATGGGGAGCTTAGAGATACTGATTCCCCAGTCGCTGTTAAGGCAACGGGGATTTTTATCGTGGGACTGGGAGTGGTAGAGAGTTCGGTGGGTAATTCTGGGAATTTATCACGGATTCGTTCTCCAGCAACAGAATTTGCTTGTTCCAGAATTTTTTTAGCTTCGAAAGGTAGGTTTGATTGAGGGGAAGACAGATGAGGAGTTGAGCCCATCTCAACTATACTGCTCTGAATCATCTGGGTTACTTCACCTAATCGCTCTGATACTGAGGGAATAACGCTCACTAACCGGTCCTTAGTATTTTCAACAATGCCTATGATCGGTAACACTGAGCCCATCACGTCACTCAACTCATTGATAGTCTCTAGACGCACGATGGCTTGTTCGAGTGCAAGTTCACTGCTGAGGACAAGCTGAGCTAATCGCCTTAGCTCAGCACATTCGTTAGCATAAAGGGAAGCGCGTTCAGGTTTGTCATTTAGTTTATAATCGATGCATTTTTGAAAAAGTCTTTGATTTTTCCGTTTCAAGGCACTGCTGTTTCGACGTAGTTTATCAGATGACGCTTTGAGATGATAAATGGCTATATTCATATTTTCTTTGAACGTCGATTGTTTTGGGGCGAGCCATTTTTTGACTTTCTTAATTAGGGGAGTTTTTTTTTCATGGGTCCAATTGTCAAAACCGTTAAACATTTTTGGTCCCCGGATCAGAGTGTTGCTTCCTTGATGCGTAATACAATGGGTTGTATTGGGGGCAATTCACGTCGAGGAGAGGGGTTTCTTGGAATTGGTTTATCCTCAGGTTGATTGAGGATTTGCTCAAGATCTCTTTTTTCGTGCATTGCTTGCGAGATCAGTGTGTTTATAAGGTTGGAAGCTGCACTGAGAGAAGTGCGAGGTCTTTTTTTCACTGATTCCTCAATTTTAATATTGGCTAATAAGAATTGAATGTCTTCAATTTGAGATTCTAGGGCATTAGATCTACTACTTGCATCATCAAGTAGATGCTGATGGGATTGAGTGAGCTGTTTAAGTTTACGCTTGTATTGTTTTTGAAGTTTAAGATAAGCGTCTTGCGCTATTTCATTATTATTTTGTAGCGTATTTAGCGCGGATATTTTTCGGAGAGTGATACTTAATGCTTCATTAATTTGACGACTACGA
>JAOZHK010000254.1 GCA_026014905.1 Candidatus Bathyarchaeota archaeon | reverse complement strand
ATCATCAAGATCTGCCCATTTCGGAGTACGTAGAATGACTTCTTGTCCATCTTTCGTAGTGAATCGATGAAGAATTTGTCCCGGCTCCATTGTGCCTTCAACCCTGCAATGATTTTCTTTTGAAAATTTAGTATATTCAATTTTATTATACGAAAAAATCCAAAGAAACAATTGAGTTTCTAACTTTCTCAGTTTCTAATAAATAAAAAATGATTATAAAAAAGAAAATAAAAGGAGAAAATGAGAAACCTCATTTTGTAAACGTTTAATCCTCGAATCGATGTGTAGCTAAGCTGCCTAGTCTACCACTGAGATAACCAGCTGCGTCGATGTACGAACAAGACGATACCCTTCTTTGTGCACTGTAACCGTGATATCGTAAGTTCCAGGCGTCATAATTGGCGTATCAATAGTCACTCGATAGTGTCCATTACCGTGTTGTGATAGAATATAGATGATTTCCAGATCACCGATCGTTGCTGTTACTTCGGCGTCATCAACAGGTGTGTCAACAATATCCGTGACATTCACACTAATCGTCAACGTATCGCCAGGTCCAATATTCTCTGGCAAGAGTTGAATGTATACGTGTAAAGTCGATGTCAGGGCGTTCGCAGCCAGATAACTTGCACCAGAGATGATACAGATCGCGAGTATGATGATGCCTAGCGTTTTGTACTTCATGATCGTTTCCTCGTTTTCATCCAATATCTATAATGGATGATTCTAATAATCCCACGTTTTAGAACACGTGTTTCAATTTCTTGAACACCTTGTTCAAAAAGTTAGGTTTCACGCTCGTGCTTATTCTACTCACGTGCTAGCACGAGCGAAAAAGCTTATATCGCATGCGATAACAGCGTTATATGATCGGGGTGATGGGAATAAATGACAGTATTGACAGTCTTGAGCGTTCTCCTTTTTGGCGTTATTGGACAAATGGGGTGTTGGGGATTGATGATTGGAGGCCAAGCTGTTACCACTTTGGAAAATGCTTTAATTATCCATGCAGTTGGCGCCCCTGTAGTCTTCAGCCTCGTATCTTTTGTGTATTTCACAATGCTCAACTATACGACTCCGTTACTTACTGCGATCATTTTTGTTGCTGTGGTCGTTCTCATGGATTTCTTCATCGTGTCTCTTCTGATTAACAAAAATTTTGATATGTTTCGCAGTCTTATCGGGACTTGGATTCCTTTTGCTTTGATTTTTCTGTCAACGTATCTAACGGGCACTTTTATGCAGCAGTAAACTCAAACTAATATGCATGCGTAGTGAGAAAGTGAGAAACAACTTAGTCCTCGAATCGATGCGTTTTCACATCATCCGTTGGCTTTGATGGGGTTTGCTTAAATTATATAATATTATAGCTAGCTTTTTTTTTAAAAAAAAGGAAAGAAAGGATGCTCTATGATTAGCGGCGGATTCCCCATCCAGAAAAATGTGGTGGAAAACACACTAGAATGATTATGTCAGGAGCGTCTAGATTTCCAATAATACCTCGATCCCTAAAGAGGATTATACGAGGAATCTCCTCCCAATCGCCTTTTTCTCCGAGAGCTCGATTACATATCCACCAGTCCTCAAGATTGATTTCAGCGTCATAGTTCAGATCACAGTGTGGATCCCATTTGTCTTCATCATTTGGCGTTGCACCTAATCGATACATGATTTGGGTGAGATCTCTGCCAGAGGTAGCTAGCTATTGTAGAGGATCCCTAGTAAATGATCGTGTCGTATCAACAGTCGGTTCCATATGTGTCTCCCAAAACCAAATGATACGGTTCGCTAACAAGTCTTCTACCAAACTAATATCGATTAATCCCTTTTTCACTAAGACACCTAATCCCTCAAAAAAAGTCAATAATGTTCCATAGTCAGCATAGGCTTCAATATCCACGTCTGGACCATATTTGCGAAACCAATCATCGTAATCACTCCATTGATATTTATATCTCACAAGTCCATAGGCTTTCACCGCATCACGTGAACTCCACCGATCATAGACTTGTGTAAACAATTGTGCTTGTCTCGTCTCCAACATTTGCTGATCATTCTTTTCAGCTCTTCGACTAAATATTATTGAGTTAATCACACAAATAATCACACCAATGCCTGCAATCACGACGGTTGCTGTTTGTACATCCATGTTTCATCACCTTGACACAGACATAGAGTGATCTACGCGCGCGCGCGTAATCGGAAGCGATATTTGTCCGCTGCATCCCGATAGACTTGAAACTTGGGATTGGCGATCGAATCGTTATCGGCTGTTTGATCTTCAATCTCCACAGTGCGATTGCGTTGCACAGCGGCGATGCCGTTGAGACATCCCTGTCGCGTGGAGTAGCCTTGACTCACGGCAATGATTTCGGTATTGGGTGCCCGAAGGCGAAACCGATATTGATCTGCGGCATCCTTGTAGACGAGGTACATTGCTTCAACCATGTTGTCACCTCCCTGCAATATGGTTTCGTTGTTTCGTAACGCGCGCGCGTGCGTAAAATGGAGTACGTGGAAGACATGATGGCGGAATCGATTGTCTGGGTGTGGGAGAAAGTTCGACCGATAATGCTTGATGAACGCGACGTCTTTAATATACCTCGCCTGTTCGAAAATTTTGAGTTTCTGTACCACGAAGTGAAAAAACTCAATCCCGAATCCATCAATGTCAAATTATAAGCCCCCTTCTTTTTTCGTGTTTGAAGGCCTTCAATCCCAGAACACCCATTCTCTTGTTCAAGGTGATGTGAAGATGGATATTCAAACACTTACAGCTAGCGACGCGTAATTTATAAACAGCTTCTGCTACACTAAGCTAGCCCGTTGTCTGGAGTAAAGTAGGTATGTCCCAGGTCAGAGCGAGTATTAATATTGAGAATGTAGTCGCATCGGCCTCTCTCAAACAGACGATTGATTTAAATTCAGTTGTAAAAGCTTTCCCAAATGTTGAATATCGACCAGAACAATTTCCAGGACTCGTTTTTCGCCTCAAAAAACCGAAGACCGCGACATTGCTTTTTGGATCCGGCAAAATGGTCTGCACGGGAGCCAAATCAGAACGACAAGCCAAGCAAGCCGTTCGAAAAGTCGTTCGAGAGTTAAAAAATAATGGCATCTTAATTGTTGGAAGGGCTACCATACAGGTACAAAACATCGTAGCCTCTGCAAATCTTGGAGGGCGAATTGATCTCGAAAAATCGACCTACACGCTCGGACGAACAATGTATGAACCCGAGCAATTTCCTGGACTCATTTATCGCATGGAAACCCCCAAAGTAGTGATTCTCCTGTTTGCGAGCGGTAAACTTGTCTGTACTGGAGCGAAAAGAGAGGATCAAGTGTACGAATCTGTCATTAAGCTCCATGATCGCCTCGAAACAGACGAACTCATCTATTACGAGTGACACTGATCTGCAAGTCAAAATGAAAATGTTGATCGTCAAACTAGCTTAAAGGCATTAAAGCTCTCTATGGCTAGCGAGCGAGCTTTCTTTAGTTATTTAGTTTACATGCAGAATCTTTAAAAAGGGCTCCTGAACGTATATGATTACGAGAAAGTGTATCGCGTTTTTTACGTGCAGAATGTAGGAAATTTGTTATTATTCCGCTGAAAAGGGGCTTATTTTTTCACTTTGTACGATACGTAGACCGTTTTCTACCGAACATAAAGATGAGGTGAAAAATCAATGAAAGGAACAATTGGTCGATGGTTCGATAACCGTGGCTTTGGCTTTATCAATGTCGAGGGACAACCCAACGACATCTTTATCCATGTCAGTGACATGAAAGGCTCTTCCACGCCCCAAATGGGCGACGAAGTTGAATTCAACGTCCGTGACACCGACAGGGGACCACGAGCCGCCGATGTAGAAATCGTGTAATGACCCAATACGTGCACGCATATCGAAACCAGCTAGCTATCGATTACCCTAGCCAGCTGTCGTATCACCATATTTTTTCTTCTTTCTTTTTTCTAATTTGAAGTCTTCAATCCCAGTGTTATGCGTTAAGGTACTCGTACCTATATTGACTTCATTTTCCGTTGATTAGCATTAAATAGTCATTGTGTTCTTAATTGATTTTGAGGTTTATTCTCTGTGTGAATGAACTCCGACGCGCGCTCAGGCAGTCTTGTGGCGGGCCGAATCGTAGCGAAGTTTGGCCGAAAACGTGTAACGATTCTCGGCATCATTCTAGCGGGGCTCGGGTCCATACTCTATTTGAACGTACCCACGTTCTGGCTCTCCTATTCAATACACTGGCTCGCAGTCACGTTTGACGGCGTACGATTCACAGCGTCCAATAGTCTCGCGCTTGAACAGGTACCAAAGGTTCGTAGTTCGATGATGTCGATCAATTCCGCAAGCGAAGGTGTGGGTGCTGTGGTGGGTGCGAGTCTCGGGGGTATTATACTCTTAATCGGGGATTGGACCATACTGGGGATGTTGATTGGGATCTTCTATGCAATATCAGCGATAGCGCGCGCACGTAGTGGCATCATGTTGAATGGCTATTCCTTTCTGATATCTTTGCTCTATGGCTACATTGTTTTAGTCAGTTACTTCGGGAGTGTAGTAGCCTACGGTTACTATCAATACAAACATAAAAGAAAGGTTAAAGCAAGCTAATCCACCCATCATTGACACCAATAGTGCACATGCGTTCAAATATTTACATGCCTTTTTCAAACAGCAAGTAATGGTTAACCAAGGTTGGAGACCCTTGTGCTTGGTACGAATGGAGTCGCCATCCATTTTGCTGCCACTCGCGAATTGTTTTACCAATGTTCTTGTGGTGACCCACTTGCACACACTCATATTGTTTCAATTAGCTTTCACCTCCTACAATCGACTATAATGCTAACGGACTACTCGTTCCATTGATAGTTTGAGAATTCAATCGCGTGCATTACGTTCTGTGTAAAATCTCGATCGTCGCACTCAAACGTATACATCACAAAGCCATCATACGCGAAAAAGTGCATACGTTTCCGCTGATAGATGAGCTGTGGTTTCGCGATTTGCACGAGTTCTAAAAACTCTCTACAACGAAATTTCACACGATAGGAACTTGTATGTTGTGCAGCTATGATTGCTGCAGTGGTCGCTGCTGATGTTGCTGCTGTTGCCATTTATTATTCCTCCTTTTAAAGTATGATAACCATTATTCTATTCGCCTCAATTTGCGCTGACCCAAGGCAAGAAACACGATTCCAAGAGCCCCCGTGATCCCGGCTTGAAGCCCAAGCGCATAGAAAAACGGCAAGTCGAAGATGATCAACGAGCCAAGAAACAATCCGATCGCGACAAACATCATCACGTTCGCGTTGACTACCAGTCCCAGCATCTGTTCACGACTACTCTCAGAAAAATTGGGATTCATCAACGCAAGGCCCAACGACAATCCTGTGTAGGTGGTGGTGACAACCATCACTAACGCGGTGACTGCCATAACAACTTCCGCTGAAAGTCCAGGTAGCGACAGCAGAGCTGCAACAGTCATCACTCCTGTGATCGGGACAACGACGAGCCAGCTCTGGATAAATCGGGCTTTCACCAGTCGACTCACCCCAAACGGGGCTTTGCGATAGATGAATAGGCTTTCCCGTCCACCCAGCGTGACTTGCCCGACGACAAACACTGCTAGGAACGGGTACATAAACTGGCTCATAATCAACGCATCTTCCAGATCTTCCTTTGGACCACCGAAAAACACGTTCACGAGCACAACGATCGCGATCACATAGCCTATGCGGGAGAGATTTTCCAAACGTCGACCATAATTTTTAAAGACCGAGAGCAACAATGTGCTAAACGACCCACCTCCTCCTATTGCTTTAATAAACGAAGAGGTACGACCACTCGATTTCACCGTCGAAGCCGTGAACGTCGTCGGTTCAAGCGTATAGGCGCGTGATGCAACCGCGGTCCCCACCCACAATGTCACTGCAAAGAATCCCGCTAATCCACCTAAGCGCATCAGCGCTTCCACGCCAATGGTTCCAGGATTAGCTGTAAAGCCCATGATAATGTCCGCCGCCCACGTGCTCGGGAACACACTGAGCACTGTTTGGATAATACCTCCAGTGTCCGGATTCCCTAATACATCGACAACTCCACCGCCCATAATCGCGTACATTAATGCAATCATAGGCACACTGAGCACTAAGCTCAACGCCCGTCCCATGTCACGACTTTTCGCGACACGACCCAGCTTCGTGCGGAGTAACGCTGCGAAGACCGTACCAACCCACAATGCGGAGAGGATGACGAGGATGAAGAGCACCGGGATAATCACCAGTTGGAGGCTATTCAGACCTATCGGATGAAGTGCCGCCGTGAAAAAACCCGCAATAACCGTGATCGCGATCGCGTAGAAGGGCGTAATGCCAAGAAACTCGCCAACAAGTACATCACTAGCCTTAATGGGCACCGCGAGGAAGATCTCGAGCTGCGTGGTCTGAATATCTTGTAACGTATAGGTAATGGGAATGATCAAGCTATAAATGAAGATCAAAAGTACAATGAGTGGTACCAGATTGATGGCGACTTGCGATAAAAAAAACGCGAGGACATCATCGAGGAATGTGTCGACGATCATGGGAGCCAAAACGGTCACGTATATCGCGAGCAAGCCAACCACAAGTAGTGGAAAATACGATCGCATCGAGCGGATGCTGCTGGTGCGAATGCGGTATTCGTTTTTCGCGATGGTCAGCCACTTAGCTTGGGACAGGATGATTCCTCCACGCAAGCAGTTCCTGTTTTTCCATTCCCCCTGTGAGTGCAATGAACGCGTCTTCTAACGAGCGAGTACCAGTTTGGGTAATGATTTCGTCGATCGTGCCGACAGCAATTAGGCGCCCATGATTGATGATACCGATACGATCACATAACTCTTCAATCAGGGACAGAATGTGGCTACAGATAAAAATCGTTTTTCCCGCACGGTCTGCTAACTGCTTGATTAAATCCTTGACCATCAGGGCTGCCCGAGGATCTAACATCGATGTCGGTTCATCTAAAAAGAGAATGGCAGGGTCATGGATGAGTGCTGCTGCGAGCAACACTTTCTGCTTCATCCCACGACTATATCCTTCTAATAAATAATCGCGTCGATCGTGCAAGCCAAATAACTTCAGTAACTCATCAATGCGTTCTACTAGCACGTGATCTGATACATCGTACAGTGCCCCCATAAATTCCAGAAATTCATATGCACTGAGCTTTTCATATAAACCAGGTGATTCAGCCAGCAATCCCGTGATTCGCTTCACGTCAACTTCATCCTTCACAATATCAAACGCGTTCACAGTTGCAGTGCCAATGGTGGGCTTAATAATACCATTTAGTAGGCGTACCGTCGTTGTCTTTCCCGCGCCGTTGGGTCCTAGTAATCCAAAAGTTTCGCCTTCATACACTTCCAAGTCCAACGCATCGACCGCTTTCACCATATTCCTCGAACCATAATATTTTGACAAGTTCTTGGTCTGAATAATGATATTCATCATTACTACTCCTTATGCGTACGTTTCACCAACATGTTATGCAGGTCCGCTTCGCAGAGATCCACGCGTAACACTCCGTGCACACCCTGGATTTCCAATGTCCTGCCTTCGATCAAGCTGAGAGTTTGCAGTTGCCCCAATGACCCTTCAAAGAAGACGCGGTCCGGTGACGTATCGGAGACTGTAAGGTGTCGCACATATTTCTTTGCAGCCAATTCAATTGAGAAGGTGTGTTCCATATGCATTCCACTCATCGCGAAGCTTGAAGTCAAGGAATGACAATCCACAATATATAACGTCCGCAAGTCCGATACGAAGAAGGTAGGATTAAGTAGGGGATGAATAGATGATTATTTATGTCTGGAATGGAGCAGCTCTGCAATCTCCTCTTCGAAGTCTCCAACGAAGACCGACTGCGCATTCTGCATCTCCTTCATCAACAAGGCATGAATGTCACCCAACTATCAAAAGCACTAGGGCTCTCCTCGCAAGAAGCGAGTCGACACATGTCGCGCCTGAACAAAACAGGTCTCACCCTGAAAGAGAGTGACGGTAAATATCATCTGACATTATATGGGAAATTACTTCTGACACAAGTTCAAGGAATCGATTTCACATCTCGCCATCAACAATATTTTCTCGATCACACGCTCGATCAGCTGCCACGCCCCTTTATCCATCGCCTCGGCGAATTATCATCAAGTACCTTCCTAAACGACATCATGGAGGTGTTTACCAATATCGAAACGGTGATCCAAGAAGCGGAAGAGTATTTGTGGGTCATCACCGATCAATATTTACCCAGTAATATGCGGTTACACATTGTCGCATATGAACGCGGTGTCCGAGAACGCGATATCGAAGCTAAGAATTGGGTCGTGCCCACACGCATCAAAGAAAGCCTTCGTGATGAAGAAGCGATCGCCCAGGGTACGCGCCATGCACGAGCCACGGGATTGTTACAAGAACGCATGTTAGATCACCTGGATCTCTATCTCTTTATGTCGGAAAAAGAGGTCGCCATAGTCGCCTTTCCCTTCACAGATGGACGTTTTGATTACTTTGGCTTTTCTTCAACTGATAACCACGCACACACCTGGTGTCGAGAAATCTTTGAACACTACTGGGAACATGCGTATCCCCGGCTGAAGTTAGCGGATGAATTATTTTGGTGGATTAAACAGGAACCTGTTATCATGCGCGTTTTCAAGCAAATTGGGAGTGGAATATCTGTGGTTCAAAATGAAGTGATGTCTGTGCTTGAAGAGAAGTTTTTAGTCAAAAGAGGACAATTAACCATTCTTGGAGACCATGTCTATCATCGACTGTTGAATGGCTAGCTACGCGCGCGTAAACAGTTGAGTTTCTACTTTCTCACTTTGTTATTAAAAGAACAAAAAGATTCTCAATAAATTATTGATTAGAAAGGAGAAACAGAGAAAGTTAATGTTAGTCTTCTAACTAGCTTATTTCTGGGATCCATATGGTGTTATAGTCGATGCTTGTTTGTCCACATAGATGTATTCTTGCTCATCATCCGATTTGAAGACGATTTGTCCCATCCCAATGGTTTCTCTTCCTTGGATAACTTTAAGAGTTTTTCCCAGCTTTTTTCTCAATCCTAGTGTGCCACTTGCACAACAGAGTGAGATCACTGCATTGTATTTCGCATAGCGTTCTGCAAAATCAGGAGATGCTTGTTCTCCACCACCAAAATTCTCAGGCACTCTTATGTCATTTGACGATGTACATGGTGGTCGAATGAGTTCAAATTCCGTTTTAAATCCTTGACGCTCAAAGAATGTCTTCAATTGATTGCCTTCTTCAACAATCGCATACGGTACATATTTCACTTCATCCGATGCTGGATCTATCGTTTTTTCATATACTGGAAGATTCTTGTCATAAGTGACACTATAATTCGCACAGGCACGACAACCCATGAAAATGAGAGATTGATGCCCTTGAGCTCGTTCCAGTAATTTGTTCTCAGTAAGTGACTTTGAATAAATCATGTTGGATTATAGTACTTTGAAACTTGTTTAAAACCTTGCTTGACTTTAATAAATTCTTAATCCTCGAATCAATGCGTCTTAATATCATTTGACGGTGTTTTTGATACCTTTGAAGTATGAAGTTAGTGATTGTCCCCTTCTGGACAATCTGTAAGCGCAGTCTCCTGAACAGGAAAACGTCCACCATTTTCGTTAGAAAACTCTCAAATAACCAAATTTCGAAACATGCTTTCGAAAATTATGTGGAATGATGTGACATGAGTCGAAAACGAAGTAATATGGAAATCTCCGCCGACATCCTGAGAATCGCGATGGGTGGAGCCCGAAAATCTCATCTCGTGTATCAAGCGAACCTCAACTTCTCGATTATCAAAGACTATCTTAACGATCTCTCAAGTGCTGGTTTGTTATCACGCCCAACGAATGGGAGCAAATTGTATACGACCACTGAGAAAGGCATCGAATTCATCAATTACATGAACGGCTTGAAACAGTTCGTGATGAACTAACACCGGAGATATTTAGATATGTTTGGCAATACTCGAACGCTTAAACTGCAAGTTGAAGAACCGTTCACCAATAGAAGCCGGTTAGGTATTATCTATCACATCCTTATGATCTGTAACGATGAGCAAGTCTCCCAAACGAGACTCATGTATAAAGCTAATCTCAGCTATTTTCAACTGAAAAAGTATGTCAATACCTTAATGGTCAAAGGCTTGTTACAGGAGACCATTCAAGATGAGAAAAAGAGTTATCGAAGTACACCTCGTGGTCGACAATTCATCGATGCGTTCCGAGACTTGACACGGCTCCTTGGCAACTCAATGCATTAAACTCCTATTTATTCAGAGATGAGCCCATGGCAAAATAACGCATGTCAATTGAATGGGTCCGCCGAGTGAATGCCTTGAAACAGCAAGGATTCGATGTGTATGTGACTACAGATGCGAATGGCGTAATCATACATATTCAAAAGAAACCCTCCAAGCACATACAATCGTATTAGATCGACCTAATACGAGTCATAAGTCTTGGTTTAATACGCGCGCGCGTGCGTGATCGTTATGAATTGTTATCTAGACAATGAATAAATAATTAGATATCTATCAAGAGGCTATGAAACTTGTTTCAGTCAAACTTCCCGAAGCCCTTTTAAAAGGTCTAAACGAACTAGTCAAATCTGGCATGTACCCGAGTCGAAGTGCAGCAATTCGAACAGCTACTCGTGACATGCTTAAAAGGGAATTGTGGAGAACTGAAACCTAATTGCATGCGTAGAACCTATGTTATCCGCGCGCGTAATATTATAATAAATACTATTATACAAAAAGTCCAAACTTTCTACTTTCTCAGCTTCTAATACGCGTGTTTAGCGTACCGTAAATTGCTAACCCGTTACAGCCTCAATATCGCGCTTGACTTCTTCAGTTGCCTGCGATGGAATTGATGGAAATTGCGATCGCACCGTGTCAACTGCAGCGTTTTTTGCTTCCTTTAATATGTGTGCAGCTTCTTTACTGAAAACTACGGATTTTTGTGTTCGACTATCGAGCTGAGTAGAACCCATGTGAGCTAATGAACCGACTAAAAGTTGATTTGCGTCATTCAACTGATTAGCAATCGTCGGAACAATACCTTCCAGCCGATTTCCTGTCTCCTGAATCACGTCCATGACTGGTGACATTGTGCCCATGACCTCTCCAAGCTTGACTACAGTCTCTAATCGCAAAACCATTTGTTCTAATGCATAACTACTTGTCACGACATGTAGTGCCATCCGACGGATCTCAGCACATTCATTAGCGTACATCATCGCATGAACGTTATCACCCTTGGCATGAGCCTCCACACATAGTGTAAATAACCGAGCATCTTCCGTTTGCAAACTTCCACTGATGTGTGTCAATTTTCGTAGTGACACATTGAGTTTCGAAATTACATGGGGAATTGCTTGTTGCAATTTATGAGTATCTTGGTGACGATATTCCGACACAGTCATCAGCACTCGATGAGAGATAACAATGCCCTAAAAATAATGCAGCATGCTGCATAAGTGGCTTTGACATCATTGATCAAAATTACACATGAAATAACCCTAAATATTTTAAGAAAAATGATAATGGAAAACCACTACTTTATCTCAATAGTATCATGTGAAATAGTTTTCCGTAATATAACTAGATTCTCTCAGTTATAACTCAATTAAGGTGAACTGTGTTCAAATCAACACATGTATTTCGAACGAAAGCTATTTGTACACAAGTAGAAATTTACCCACGATAAGGCGCAGTACTGTCCCAGCAGATTAACTGAGGGCTTAACATGTGACATGCACGCGTATTTCAGTGATCGTGTATTTCACGATTATCGAGACGATGTCAAGAATCTCAGTCACATGTTTCGTGTTCAAGATGAATCTTCTTCTTGAAGCGAACTAGTATCGTCACTGGGAGATAAAAGCCATTGCGTTAGCATGTCACATTTTGCTGCAGAGATTCCTCTTCCCACTTCACAGTTCTGAATATCCTCACAGATCATGCATGGAACATCAATGAGTGAATCAATGTTCACACGTCGCATTGTGATATAGATGCGATTCGTCCACCGTCCATTGGAGAGTTCACGTTCTCGTTTAATCAAATTTTTCGCTTCAAGCCGCAGCGCTATCCGGGAACCTTCGCGACTTGTCGCACCTAACGCTCGCCACATGTCACGTTGAAGAATGCCTTTGTCGCCCTTGTTTAAAATGAGTTTTAGGGCGCGTGTCTCTAAGTCATCTCGTCGAGGCAATGAATCACACTGTTATACACTAATCTGTTGCTACTTTAGTAGTTTACTAAACACACAGAGGCGTCATTCCACAATTGATTCAATACACAAGTATCTTTATCATTTCGAACTTTTTTTCTTTTGAAAAAACAGTATATAAAATATTATTATATTAAAAAATCCAAAAGAAGTTTTCAGCAATTTTCACTTTCTCACTTTCTAACACTGATGACAAACTGAGTTAAAGAGCTAGCAAATACGAATGTCAACATAACTTGAATAGATTGAGTCGTTTTCCATACCATATAGTAATACTTGTTATTAGTAAAACTCCGATTGTAATAATGTGTTGTTGATTGCTGAAGTAAGCAGTGAAATTTTCCAAGAATGCTGAGATGATCCACACATTCGCGAATTCGAGAATATTATTGTATTTCGATGGTTGAACAAGATAGTATAATGATAAATTGAGTAGTATCAGCAACGTCGTTACATGTAATCCGAAAAAAACGCAGAATACGACACTGAACGAGAAAAAAATGGTTTGTAATAAGCTGTGTAAGGATGATGTTGTGCGTAACCCTAGATACTGACTTGAGTTGATGGTATTAGTTAATTTATCGACGTTATAGTCCCGAATCTGATTCGTGATTTGAGCGATTAAACTGAGTATCAGGATCATCGTAACTGCGCCTATCGGGAAAGGGTCTTGAAGGATAGTCACGCCTGAAAAATAATATTGACCAGCGAAAATTATGAGTCCTTTCCAGAGAAACACAAAAATCCAATCCCAATATAGGCGATTACGCAATTGAATAGGTGGTGCGGAATAAACGTAAGCGAGAGAGTTGAATAGAATAACGATTAGTAACATTGAAATTGAAACGATCCCACTAAAAACAATGCTCAGACTCAAACTTGTATATAAGACACCTGTAGCTAATCGCTTAGTATTGGGATTGCAAAATAAATTTCGAGTTCGTTTTTCGATATCGTGATAATCTGACGTAGTATCATAGAAATCATTGACCAAAAAGCCAAAGACATTTGCGCAAAAGAAACTGAGAAACAGGATCAGGAACCACCAATCGAAGCCTTCGAGATAGTTTAGAAATAACCCCAAACATACCAGAGAAGATGACATGAAAGCATAATGTAGACGTAAATCACGTGAAAGTTGAGCGAAAGATCGATTACGCGCGCGCGTATACAGCAGATGAGATATCAATGTTGTCATCGGACGACTCCACTAACTGATTGTTGCTTAGCATATAATGCGGGTTAATTTGTTATCTAGAAATAAACCAAGTATTTAATGTATTAGTCTACAAAATTCCAAAGAAAAAACGAGGTTTCTATTTTTTCACTTTATATTATTAATAAAAAAAATTCTAAAGAAATCCATTATAAGAAATTATAAAGTTAGAATCTTTGTATTGTTGAATACAACCAGCTGATTAGTCCTTCTGTAATTTATCTAAATACTCATTGACTCCAGCTAATTCTTTCTGAAGGAACTCTCGATACTGCTCGATATGTTTGATCTTCGTCTCTTTCAGCTCTTCCTTCTCTGCTTTGGTCAAGAACATGCGACGTCCGAAGCCTCTATGTTTTCGATGGAATCGATGTTCGTGGGGAGGATGTCCTGTACACATCACGATGCTTTTTCACCTCCAATATCATAAACGATATCAATAACGATATCAATACTTATAAGGCTTTCTAAAACATGCATAAGCGCGCGCGTATATCCGGTCATGATCAAAGTGAATTCTGAGGATTGACTCTATGGCGGATTGACCGTGGACGATATGCTGGACACAGCAGCGATACTCGATGAGATGGGCGCGCGCGTGGGACACAGTATCCCGCCTGAAACCTGGCCACAAATCATAGACGCAATTACCGACAATGCAAACAAAGCCGCTGAATGAGAAAGTACACAATTCCCGCGTTTTCTGGTCTGAAGCCCTTAAATCCCCGAACCTCCTATTTCTTCAAACAATCTGCGAAATGCATATATGATTAGACGAAAGGAAAGTCGAATACATAGGCTGACATAAGCGCGTATATGATGAAGTGATGTGAAGGAGTTAGCTAGCTATGTCATTTAAGAGCTTGAAGCGGGTTGTATTTATTAAGCCTGACGGTCGAGCAGGTCTTGGCTTTGCATTTGCCTCAATTCCCATTGGGCTTGAATATGTTGCTGCATCTATCGAGGATCTCGTTGACGAAGTGCATATTCTCGATATGGTTTACGAATCATCAGATTCGTTACTTAAGTTTCTTAGAGAGATTAATCCGGATCTAGTTGGAATTACAATGTCAGCGACAGAACATACTGCTGGTTTACGTTTAGCCTCCATTGCAAAAAAACGAGGTATTTTCACGGCGATGGGAGGGTATCACCCGACAGCGATTCCGAGGAAATTGCTGGCACATAATTGTGTGGATATGGTGATTCGTGGTGAAGGTGAGTACACAATGAGAGAAGTGATTCTAAAACAATCTCTCTTTGGAGTGCAAGGGATATCGTATAAGGAGAAAAGTCGGGTGATCCATAATCCGGACCGTCCCTTAATTAACGATTTAGATGCTCTTCCCTTTCCTGCTCGCCATTTACGACGGCAGCGATATCGAAGTCCGCTCATCCGAGGAAGGGATGTTGATGAAGTGCACACCTCTCGAGGTTGTTGGAGTCAGTGTACATTTTGCTGTGAGCCTAGCATGAGTCGGGGTCGTCAACGCTACCGGTCACCTAAACGGGTGTTCGACGAAATTCAAGAACTGTATACAACGATCCATCAACGCCGCCCGTTGTATCTTCTCATCGGGGATCCACATTTATTTGGCCATGCCAAGCGGGTAAGTCAACTTTTTGACCTCTTGAATGATGCGAACATGGACATCACGTTTCACATTATGGCTCGAGCTGACGCTGTAGCACACCATCCCGTACTTGTGCAACAAATGTGCAGCCAGCATCTTGTGCATTTCTGTATGGGAATTGAAAGCCCAAATTATCGGGATTTGAACACCACACGAAAAGGCTTAGACATTACTAGCCAACATCAGGCGGTCCAAGTGATTCGCAATGCTCGAGGAATCGCTGCAGGGACGTTCATAATAGGCCTCCCGGGTCAGAGTGAAGAGGAAATTAAACAGTTTCCAGAATATGCGAAGAAGATTGGGTTAATGAGTGCTGCTTTTGGTATCGCTACGCCCTTTCCTGGAACTGAGTTTTATCAATCATTACATCAGAAAGGGCTTATTTTTGAACGAGATTGGACGAAATATGATCTTAATAATTCCGTCTTCACTTTGGCAGCTCATAGTCCACAACGCATAGAAGAGTTGAGAACCTATTGTCTAGGTAGGTTTTGGACGCCAGACACGTTCTTTGATAGTTTAGCAATCACTCAGCGTCTTGATTCTAAGAAACCTTCATTATCACAATTTATTCAAAGTCGAATTGCCCAGTTGCTTTTCTTAACTACAGCGGGAATGGCGCAACAAAGCAATGTTAATAATATGACATCCCACGTCCAGATCTTTCTGGATGCTATGGCGCATCCCAGTATTGAACGTAACACACGCAAAACACGTATGGATCAAGTCATTGATATGGCGACATTCCTCAGGATCTTAGGCCCACAGATAATTCAACTTACTCTTCGTCATCAACATAAAGCCCATACCAGTCTTGTGATACGTACTACAAGCACTTCAGTTAACTTCATTAAGATCATCCGAGGCCAACAACCTAACGCGACAATAACATTTGATGTCGATATTGAGGAAATTGAGTATCATAAGCCGCTCTATCAAGCGATCATGAAGCTTGTCCAAAGATATGGGCAACATGTCTTAATGCCTCTCTTCAGGGGGAGGCTACGTCAAGCTAAGGATTTACTGAAGCTGACCTTTGCAGTCTTCACTGAAGTATTACTCAATTGATAGTTAGAAGCAAGTGTCCAGTATTACGCGAACGTGTACAATTTTATGGTCGGGATGGGTTAGATGACACGGCATTTTAGGTAGCTAGAAATTATTTTGAGCTACATGTGCGAGTGTTACAAAACAATCGCTAGTATACACGCACCTGTATTAGAATATGGAGTACTAATTCAGAAGTAACATATGAATCTTGGATTAGTAGCTTTGTTGGTAATCTGCTTACCTGTGTTACCGTGTGAACCGAAAGTATTTCCTACTCATTACGCGCGCGCCCACAAACCTCATGAAGCTGGCTTGCTATAACTATATTAGGCATATGATAACGTATTAACATACTCTACTAGTTTCAAATGTGCGTGAAGATTTTGTCAGAAATCGAAGAAAGATACATAAAAGTTGAGGAGTTAACGCCTCGATCCCGCAATATCAACATGACTGTCAAAGTCATATCCATTAACCCCACTCGAGATGTCTCGTCTCGTCGTGATGGATCATCCCACCGAGTGACCGAAGCCCTCGTCGCTGATGAGACAGGCTCCGTGCTCTTAACCTTGTGGGACGATACTATAGACGAAGTGAGTGAAGGCGATATTTACGACGTCCGCAATGGCTACGTGAGACTCTTTCGCGGTTCAATACGCGTGAATACTGGTCGCTATGGAAGCCTGACACTTTCTGAAGAGGTCATCGACGAAACCAATGTGGATAACAATATGTCAGATCGCCAATATGAGCAAGAACGACGTTCATATGGTGGCGGAGGCTATGGTGGCCGACGACAATCGTATCCACGACGAAGTAATCGTGATCGAAGATACTAGTGAGCTGGTTCACTAGTCGCTCTTAGTCGGCTCAGACCTTCACTTTGTCTTACGCGCGCCCCTAAAACTGGCGTACGTAGACATATTTTTATGCGAAGAATCTACTTCGTTAAAGCAAGTGATTCAATGAACTGTATCGCCATTCAATCAAGCCCCAATGAAATAGGATTAACCGCGAGTCTCGCCCAAGCAGTGTTGAATGGAGTGAAAGAGAGCGGAGGCGCAACGGAACTCGTGCACTTGAATCAATACGATATTCAGCCCTGTATCGCCTGTGACAATGGATGGGGGCAATGTCGAGAAAAAGGCACCTGCATCCTCGAGGATGATTTCGAAGCGTTGCGACAGAAACTTGTCACCGCGGATACCCTTGTCTTTGCCACCCCCGTGTATTTCGGTGGACTCAGTGAATCCGCAACACGGTTTTTGGATCGACTGCGTCGATGTGAACGTGCCTCGGGATTTACCGCGTTTACAGATAAGAAAATTATTGGGATTACATCTGCAGGTGGTAGTGGTCGCGGGGCAGTCCGAGCCCTTTATCATCTCGAAGACTATCTACGACGCTTTAGATTTGAGATTCTTGATCTCGTGTCCGTAACGCGGTTCTCAAAAGACCGCAAGCTTCCAATGTTAAAAACTGCAGGTCAACAGTTAATAGCCAAATAGAGCGAACTAACCGACGCGCGCGGAATAGCCTTGGCTCTTCTAAAATTCATTGTTGAAGTGTAACGCGCGGTGCTCATTCGCTATCATGGCTAACTAACTTAGACTTTAATGCCGAACTTGAGGATGACTTGGCCTATGATATATATGGTTACTGACACCGCAAAAATACTCGTCATCCCAAAGGCGTCGGCGATGGAGACCGAGATCAATGGTGCCGCTGCACCCACTAAGCTGCCTGGAAGAAAGAAAAGGGCGTAACCTAAACCCCTGCGATGGGTTGGCGAGAGTTGAGCCATAATAGCTGAATTCGCGGTCATACTGAGCGTGGTACAGAAACTATAGGCGATATAAAAACTAATGAAGGCTACGGTATTAGGGACGACGACAGCTAGCCCCAAGGACACGTAGGTTAAGGAAAGAGCCGCAAGCAACCATCTCTTGGTCCCGAATCTCGAGGCTAGTAGACCGCCTGCGGGGGCTCCCACAACCCGTGCCGCGGAACCGATTCCGTAAATGAAGCTCGCCAGAACACTGCTGACCCCCTTTTCATCTACGAGATAAATGGGAATGAAGATTTCAACCATCTGTCCCGCAACCATCCGTACACCCAGAAAGATCAGGAAAAGAATTAAATTGATCGTTAAGAGCGAGCTGACTGATGTATTCGAACCATCTGGTTTGTCTTCCCTAATATCCCTTCTTGGATCAGATCTGATTTTCACAACAGCAATAATCCCTACAAGAACAGGAATAAGCCAGAAGACATAGACCTGACGCCAGTTTAGGCCCAAAACTCCCATAAGAACGCTCACGGTAATGGGTCCGACAGCTACCCCTAAGGTGCCACACGCCTCGTGGATGCTAAGTGCTTTCAGCCGTTCCCGAGCCTGCAACTGGGTGATGAAACGGTAAGATGCGGGATGATAGATAGTGATGTTTATGGAAACAAGGATAATAGCCACAATCAGCGTCACATAGTTATAGGTCTGGGTAACTATGAGAATGCCGAAACAGGATACAATGAGGCTAATGAGAATCATCCGCTTAGATCCAAAGCGGTCCGATAACAAACCAGCGGGGACGCTGAGAAGCGAGCTGAAAAGGCGAGGGATTGAGGCGAGGACGCCCAATTGCTGAAGTGATAAGTTAAACTCTGTACGGAGGAGGGGAAACAGCGCGGGGTGAATACGCGTGAACACATGGATGAGTATGTGGGTTATCGACGTCACTATGGGTCCATAGCTAAGAGCTGTTTTGTTCTTCCGAGCCGTATCCTTCATCTCTCGCTTTTCCTCGAGCTAGTTACTCCTTGTCGAGTAGTGTGCTAGCTATTACCCAGAAGGCTTACGCATGTGATGGCTGATTTACGCGTACATGCCCGAGGGATTGTCTTTGTCTTTCTTTTCTTCGACTCTACGTCTGATCTGGGGGATCTTGTGTTCATGCCGTTTGGTGACATCGAGATCATATTCGATAAAGGAGCGGACGGTCGCGACGAGGCCAGCTTCAATCTCTTGCAGTTCATTGATGGAAAACTTCGACATGAAACTGAGATTGTGAATCCACTTCTGCCACCCGTGTACGCTCTGATTGAGTGCATGGAGGCTAAACAGCATCGAGTTAATGAGTTCCAGCCGATCGCGATCTTGTTTGGCCGTAATTTCCTCCATGGTTTTTAAGATGATTTCGTTTTGATGAATCCATTGGTCTGACAATTTGATCCCCGAACAATGTGATGGCGGTGTGTTATGTACTTTACGATGTTCTCTAGGCTCGCTTAGCTAACTCATGATGCGCGCGCTAAAAAAATTGAGTATCGTATAACTGTGCTTATATTGGTTGGTAGTCTCCCCGCTACCAATTTCTTCCTTACGAGATCACGTGATTGTACACGTCTTTTCTGAAATACTGTGAAATTTATCGTTCTTTTTATATGCTTGATGTTTTGACTACGCGCGCGTCAGTCGCTATCTTAGTATTCAGGTTAAATCGTTAAAAAACTACAACTCTCAGTTTTAGAGGGATACGAGCATGTCGAATCGGCGTGCTCCGAAGGTTCATTCACACAAGCATCCTTTCTCCAAGATAGTGATGATACGCCGTATCACCATTTTCTTTTGATAAAATATTATATAAAATGTTCTTATAAGAAACAATCCAAAGGTTTTACCTTCTCAGTTTCGCGCGCGTGTAAAAACAAGAAAGAGACAAGGAATTACACAATTTCATGAAAGCAGCATCGAGAGAAAGCAGAAAAATGAAAGAAGCAATCATGACACTACTCGACTCAGGCAATACAGCAATCAAAACATTCACAAAACGAGACTTACTTGGAGAAGACGTGAACCTAGAACAATTATGGACTCTGCCACAAGTGAAAAAGATACTGAAAAAACAACAACCAAACGGTTCATGGATCTACCCGAACAAGAACGCAATACTGCGATCACCCACAAATTACAATCAATACCAAACTTACAAGACAGTAGCAGAACTCGTGGAATTGTATGGATTAACAAACAAACATGACGCCATCAGGAACGCAGCGAATTACTTATTTTCATTCCAGACGCCACAAGGAGAATTTAGAGGAATGTACGGCAACCAGTACAGCCCGAATTACAGTGCAAGCCTCACGGAATTTCTCATCAAAGCCGGGTATAACGACAGAAGAATCAAAAAATCCCTCCAGTGGTTGCTGCAAATGAGACAGAATGACGGAGGCTGGGCGATTCCCTTAAGAACCAGAAATGAAAAATTAGACGCGCTACACAAGGCGAACACAATAGAGCCAGATAAAACCAAACCCTTCTCACATTTGATAACAGGTATCGTACTACGACCCTTCACTCTACTGAGCGAGTATCGAATGAAAGTTAAGGATACCGGAATGCTGCTAGCAAATAGAGTCTTTACCAGAGACAAATACTCGGATCGGAGAGGCGTTGAGTACTGGACAAAATTCACGTATCCATATCACTGGACAGACATACTATCAACAATAGACACCCTAACACTGCTCGGCATTACACGTCACCCAAAAATCAACGTGATCAAACAATGGTTTACCAAACAGCAACACGAAGATGGAATATACAACGTAAAAGTGATGGCAGGAGCCAAGTACAAGGACATAAAATACTGGATAACACTACAATACTTAAAAGTACTCAAAAGATTTTAACTCTTCAACGCGCGTGCGTAGGAGAGTGTAGCTAGCTTTTAAGCTAGTCAAGTAAAACAAAGCTATAACGATTCTCACAATCATCTTTAGATTGTAACGCATTGATTGGCAGACCAAGATTCTCCACGGTTCGATAGACATCTATACGCCCGCGTTATAAATCACAATATACACTACATTCGTATCGGTACACGCACCATTGAGGGAAGCATGATGAATATCACTCAGTCTCAACCGGAATTTGGTGTTCTCGTTGAAAAAAACGTGAAGGTGCCTATGCGCGATGGCGTCAGATTAGCCACCGACATTTATCGTCCCGCAGTCGACGGCGTCCATGTACAGGGTACGTTTCCGACAATACTGGTTCGAACTCCATATAATAAAGAGCGCCGCACCACGTCTGGTGGATTTCCTGGTGAGGGGACGTTTTTTGCACGTCGAGGTTATGTCTATGTCGTGCAGGATTGTCGTGGCCGCTACCGGTCGGAGCTAGCTAGCTATTGGTTGCAACACCCATCGACTGCCAGCGAAGAACACGATCTATCATGATGCCCACCATCCCTCACATATCCGACTGCCACTCATTCCACAGGGATAATGCGCGTGGACGTCTAGTTCTTGGCCATGTCCTGTATAAGCTCTGTAGCACGGACCGGGTTGAATATTCCACAAGCGCACTGTTTCGCCAGCTCTTTGCCTGCCTCATCAGCTGTTACCTGCCCCGCTTTGATATCATCGACAAGTGATTTCACTAGGTTAGAAGCTACCATGGCGTGACCACACATGGTAGTTACTTCTTGAATTTTCTTAGCTGGCAATTTCTTCGTGTTACCCCAGATTCCTCCCGAGAAATCAACCGAATGTGGTTTGAGGCCAGCGGTTTTACAGATACAGTCTACTGAGTCGAACGGACCACTGATCACTACTGACAATCCGAGGTTAGCGTCTTTCAACTCCTGTAAAACCCTAGTTGCTGTATCGCGCTCAGTAAAAACGCCATGGACAATACTTGTGCTAGAAACCTTGGATAATATATCGTCTATAGTAGAATTGAATATATTGCCACTCCGCATGTCTCCTGCGTTGACTGGATGATGTCGCATTATAATTCTCAGAAACTCGCGCATTTTTTCGTCGGCTCCGTCCTCGTTAATCCCCTTAGCTGCCATACATAGGAAAATGTAGTCTTTTTTTAAGCTCTCTCTATTTCCCTGACGGTGCAAAGTGTGTGTCATTTATGATTCCTCTTGGAATAACGGACGCCCTAAGCCAACGTTGACTTTCCCATTGATGTATAGAGGCACCTTCAGTGCCTCTAAAGGCTTTTCACAGAGCGCTAAACCATCTGCCTCAAGTTTGCTAGAGATTGTCAGAGTAAAAACCGACTCGATCTGTTCAGCGGCTTCCTTGAGTGATTTAATCACCGTAGGTATATTGTCAACCTCCGTGATGCTCTCAATCATGGCCGAACACACTTTTTCGTTGAGAACCTCCTCATTTAGCTTGCCGGTGCTCTTGTCAACCATGAGATGAGTGACGGGGTTCTCGTCAGCAAACTCAACACCCGTTTTGACCATCGCCTGGGCCACTTTCTCAACATCGTAGAATCGAACCCCGACACCGGGGCGACCCATCTCCGCAGTTATCCCAACGAGACCGCTCTTGAAACGGCCGGTAACATCGGTGGTCTTCGCCTCTTCCGTGCCTCTACCAGGAACTCTGGTCTCCTTGTGCACTGTAAGCGGATTGGAGAAAGCCGCCCTCACCGAGCGGGGCCATTCATGAATTTCCTCAACAAAGGCGTCAACCGGGCATATCTCTGATCGTAAACACACCCCACATTCAACACACTCCTCTCGATCAATTTTAGCCAGCTGATCCATACTGATTGCGTACATGGGACAGTAATGTACACATAAACGACATCCAATACATTCTTCGCTAATGATCATGTATCAACATCCGATCTTTACAAATTTATGATTTTAGACTTTAAGAAATATTATCTTGGAACGCATGCGCTATATTTGTTAGCTAGCTAGCCAGCCTCAAAATAGATTATTGGGTGATCCCTTGAGGCAATGGCTTTTGCCACATCGCCACCACATGCTTCACGAAGAAGGGTTGTAAACTCGTCCATTGCATCTTCAACTACCTCAACAGTAATCTCTGAAGACGCATCAAAGAACATAACCAGATTCACGGTATCTTCCGTAATCAGGGTGTTCACTGCGTCACGATAATTCCATCGTCTGGTAAGAACGCGTGAGTCATCCGCATATACAATCTCGCCAGTATAGGTTTCTTCAGGTCCCTTGGTGCCCAGTGGATGAAAGCTCTCACCACCATCACTTTTTCTCAGCCTTATCGTCCCATCAATGTGATCTAAGTCAAATCCTCCCATAGGAAGAAGATATTTGACTGATATCACGTTGTAGATATCGACCGCTGTGTTGATTCGGTACAGTTCTCCCGTTTTTATGGCTCGTCGAATAAGATTTTCTGCAGATGGTCGATAATCTCCCGGTTTTGTGCCGAAGCTTTTGTACATTCGTCTCCATGACGCGATATGGGGATGTTTTGTTATTGGTTGATCTCCAATTTTGATCTTTGCTGCGTCGAGTGCTTCTTGTTGAAGTCGAGCGAGATGATTGTATGAGGATTTATTGTTGAGTCCTCTACAGATGACAACTCCAATGTGTACGTCTGGGTATTCATCTATGATGTCGGATATATCGTATCTCAATCTGGATCAGTCTACTAATGGGTCCACTCGCGTGTCTTTGAGTAACTCGCTACGTTTCAATAGCTATTGCGCGAACTGGCATGGAATCAACGCCCACGATAGGGAGCGGAAGGGCAATAAACAATATTCGAGATGTTGACAATTTGCCCAAGTTCGTTAAGCTGTGTAACAAGGGAATATCTTTGTTAAAGAGGAGAACGTGCTTCGGTTCACCTTCCGGACCAATTGGGTACTTTTCGATACTCCAAAAATCGATGCCGACAAGTTTCACTCCACGTCGAATTAACCACGTTGTGGCATCAAATGTCAGATAGGGGCTCAGTGCTTGATACTGTTCGCTTTGCATTTCGTCAGGAGGAAACTGCTCGTCATACCGGGTCATCAATAGGACAATATCTCCTGGTTTCACCTCGGCTCCAACAGCGTCAAGATGTTCTGCAGTAATTTCTCGACTTTTTCTACGAAACGTTAAATCTAACACTTCTGCCTCTCCCACAAAGATCTCGGGAGACATTTGATCAATCGTTTTTCCAGTGGGAAGATTGTGATACGGGCATTCAACATGTGTGCCAATGTGATTATTAAATTCAATCGAAAAAGACGTGGAACCGTGTTTTTCAAGAAGATTAATTGGTGTGATATGGAGTTGCCGTTGCTCTTTCCCAGGATGAAGCATGTAGGTGAGATCCACTACGTTCATACTCTTCATCTTCCTGTTTCAATAATTCTAACGACTCATATTACTATTTATATTCCGCGGGCGCGTTCGCGTCACCAATACTGTGTGCTTGTTTGCCATGTTCTGTTTTTCACGTTCTTTGCGTCGTGCGTGAAGTTGCGCGCGCGTATTATCATCGACACAAACGATCGTCCCGATAAATGGCAGATCTGCTAAGAAAAGAGATCATTTTTACGATCCCATATTCTT
>JAOZHK010000243.1 GCA_026014905.1 Candidatus Bathyarchaeota archaeon | reverse complement strand
AAACCACCGCGTCTAGCATAGTCGTTATGACCTGCGCATTGCGTGACCAATAATAGATTGAAAGGGGATATAGCCGTATGGCAAAGAATAGAGTAATCTTAGAAGTTGTAGAGATTCCAGGACGTTGTCCTATCTACTCATTAGGAGATAAAATTGTGATTGATCCGCATCCCAATGAAGAGGTCTCGATGATTAATCTTGAAGAAACCGACGCAATCTGCACACGGATTCTCGGTGGAGCGTTATTGTCTTATCATGCCTGGTTTGAACGTGCTCAGCCAAGTCCCACCGATGCTCAGGTCAATCCTTGGCAACGAGCATTAGGTCCTGATTACTCCAAGTGTCCAATGGTAGGACCTCCGTATTCCACTTGCGGATATGTGTTATTCAAAGTCAATGGTAGCCCAATAAGTGAAGAGCCATGACTGGTTGTAGAATTGTACTCGAATGCATAAGTGTGAAGGGATTCTGTCCTTTTTATCATGAAGGCGATAAAATCAGTTTTGAAGAGCCAGGAATAATCATGGAAGAAACCGATGCCCTCTGTTTCGCTGCAATATTAACCTTTGCCCCTTTTTACCGACCGCTAATACGGGGTATTCCACCAGAAGATATGGGGTTGACACAACGTATAATTACCTGTCATGCAGCTCCGCTTAACCGACCTGATTCTCATGGCACAGTGTTCTTTGAAATTCACCAAATTCCAGTCGATGAAACAATTGAAGATAAATGGATGAATGGCTTATCAAAACAGGGAATCCGAGGGGAGAAAGAAGTCATTAAGCCTAAATATTGGCCAGATCAGCCTAACACACCATAATTATCTCATTACGCGCGCGCGTAGATTAGCAAGCTTAAGCACGCAATAACTAAATGATCTTCTGTCGACGCAGCCATTCTTCATCGCAAAGAGGACAGCGAATGTCACCATTAGTGTGTTCATGATCGAGAAAATATGTTCGATGTTCTTTACAATAACCAAGAAAGAGATCTTCATCAATCTGAGTTCGATCAATGATTGCACGTAACCGCTGTAGAAACCCAAAATCATTTCCTTGGACAAGTTGAGGGTATCGAGTCGTTAGCTTTCTCTCAATGATCTCTTGAACTAACAAGGTTATCAAGTAAAAAGGAATCTTTCTCCGGTCACATTAAAATTATGAATTCTCTCTCCTTACATGAAATACGCGCGCGCGTAGACTCAATCGCTTCTTGGCGTCTTCAAGTTAAGGTGTTCCCGCAGAATTTGGGCGCCTCTCGTGACATTGAAGACGTTACAGGTACATTGTTTTCCCATTTCAATTGCTGCTGCTTCAGGTGTCAAAGTTCCAGCTCGAATACGTTCTATGAGATGGGTAATAAGATGTTGCGAAATCATCGAGTGGCCACACATGGTAACCAAGGATAAGATGGGTTCGAGAGGCAGACGATCCGTTTTACCCCATGTGCCCAAAGACATATTTACGGTGTGAGGATTCGTTTCTATTTCTGCACATGCTTGAAATACCTCATCAAATACGCCACTGACAACGACGGATAATCCGAGATCCGCACCCTTGACTTCATGAATCGCGTGTATCATGTCTTCTTTGTTTGTGAAGATAACATGTGTCTCGGCTCGAGCAACAGGATTCGGGTTTGTACACACATCGTTTACCGCTGAACATTGATGAATGCCTGAATTCATCTCTTCTGTCCATCCCAACATCCATCGAATTACAGTTTCGAGTTTCTGATCTTTGGTAGCTATCGCAATGGGATTATGCTTGGCGCATATAGACAGAAATTGTTCAACTCGACGATTCAATGCACCGTTAAAAGTAGTCTGATCAGGATTAGTTCGATCTACCCGGGTGATCACGACGTAATCATTGGCAAGGGACTTAACACTTCCGCGGCGATGATGCGTGTGAGTCATACTCTCAAAGGCCTCCCAAGACCAAGGTTGGTTTTTCCATTCACTCGAGGTTGATACCCTTCGGCATGGAGATGCGGAAGTATTGGAATGGTGTTTCCTAAGCAACGGCTGATCACTGACACACTGAACACCGTCTCTATCTTCTTCGCCGCTGTTTCCAGCGTCCTCAGAACTTGACCTATTTGCTTCTCGCCGACCTTAAACTCAATAATCGCAGATAACACTCGTTCCATTCGCACTTCCGGATATTTCAACACACCTGTTTCTGGATTTAACAACTGAGTAACAGGATTCATGGATTCAAATGCAACGCCGAGACTCGCAAGATGCTGTGCCACAATCTCAAGATCGTGAAATGTCGTCGCGATGCCTGGACGTCCCATCTCAATCCCAAATCCCACTTCACCAAGTCGAAACCGAGCAGCTGTATCATTCGTTTTCATCTCATCCGTCCCACGACCAGAAACCTTTGTTCCAGGATGCACTCCTAATGGATCACTGAACTGATACCGTAATGAACGCGGCCATGTCAAAGGGGGTTGATAGAGGGCGTGGGGATGACACACTCCCGCTTTTAAACAGGCTCCACACTCAACACAGTCATCCTGATCAATCATTGATTTATCATCCATAATTTTAATTGCTGCGACAGGGCAGTACGGAATACATCTGTGACACCCAACGCAATTCTCAGAATTGATTTTCATTCTTGTCACTCGTCTTCCCATGTAAAGCTAGCATTTATAATCTTTATTCCCGCAACTCAAGACCATTTACGATCCCAGGTATCACGGTAAGTGATGTCCTGCCATGGCACACGGGGTTCTTTCAGTTTCGCATCATTGGATATTCCAATGGGCAAAATAACTTCTAAACGAAACGTCTCAGGAGTCTTCACTACCTGTTCCACTTCTTTCGTATGTGATGGTGTATATGGAACAGTTGCGACCCCGAGTTCTTCAAGTACTAGTAGTATATAACCAATCGCTAACCACGCTGATTGTCGGGAATACGGCGCGTTCTTTTGGGTAAATACTAATAGTAACGTTGGGGCGTGCTCAAGAAATCCTTTTTGCCAATTTAATTGTTTTTCTTTCAACCATTTCTTCAAGCCTCCCTTTACCATACGATAAAAAACCTGTTCGCTCTGTTCACACGCCACTCGTATTTTCCGTTTCACATTTTGGTTCTCAACGACTACAAATCTCCATGGCTGGGTATTTGCCCCAGATGGAGCTTGGCAAGCAGTCGCAATAGCCGTTGTAACCGTTTGTAGCTTAATTGGTATAGACAGAAACTGTCGCGCTGTTTTACGTCGCATCGCCCACTCATGAATTCGACTTTCACTCATAAAATCATCCTTCCCAGTTATCTCATCACTAGAACCAATGAAACTATAAAGAATAAGGTTTACATGTACCCCTCAGTTTGAATGTGAGGATCAATAGGCTTCGAGTCCATAATTGCAATCCGAATAACAGTATCGAGAGATTCCAACTATGCGCAGCAACCTGACAGAAACATTCGCTTCAATCCTTGAACGTCAATTAAACCAACTAACGGCATCTCGTTTAGCCATCGCTTTTTCGGGTGGAGTGGATAGTTCTCTCTTAGCCAAAATATGTGCAGCAACGACGCATGACGTGACGCTTCTTACTGTGGGCTTCCAAAGCGTGCATGACATTGAGCTTTCGCGCGCTATGCAACCCTCACTCCAGTTATCTCTTGTTGATCGGGTGGTTACTCTCGACGAGTTGGAGGAGGGGTTAACACAGGTTCTTCGGGTAATTGAATGGACTCGGCTTTCACGATTAGAGATTTGTCTTGGCTTTTACTTTGTTTTTCAATTAGCTTCAACACTACAGCTGTCCACTGTTCTTTCCGCCCATGGTACAGACGAACTTTTCTGTGGATACCATGCCTATCGCAGGGTTTATGACGATGCGGTAGCCCTCACTACACTGATGCGTCAGTTAGTGGAGACAGCACAGGCTGATAAAATGGAGATTGATAAATTAGCCCAACTCTTTAACATAGACTATCAATGCCCATTTCTATCAGAGACCTTCATCGAATACGCGATGAACGTTCCCTTGGATCTTAAAATGACGCATCAAGACGATGTGGTTCGTAAACACTTGTTACGAAGAATAGCGACAGAACTTGGTGTTCCCGCGCATGTCGCAGCTCGCCCAAAGAAAGCGTTTCAATACAGTGCGGGGATCCACAAAGCCATTAAACGCTTGGCGAAGCATCGGGGATATTCCCGGAACAACGCAAAACGAGCCGGATACGCAAGTGCGCTCGAAGCATATATCGCTTCTTTTCCGCAAGCGTCGTGAGGAATCCGCGGACTAAGGCTGTGGGTGTTTAAAAATCATAAAGCTGAGAATATTTCTCAGTAAGATACTCCAGATAAGGTGTTATGGTGATCGCTTTGCCTGTGATTTTTTTCATGAATTCGGTTGGATCATATAAGTTGCCATGAGAGAAAATCTGTTTGGTTAACCAGTCTGTTACATGACCATTATCACCACTCTGGATTTGAGATCTCCATAGGGGGAGATCAGTCTCCATGGCTGCGAGTAGTTGTCCGCTGTAAATGTTACCTAATGCGTATGTGGGGAAATATCCAAAAGCTCCACCTGCCCAGTGAGTATCCTGCATGACACCTTCCGAATCATGTTTGATGTCAAGATCTAAATAATCTCGATACTTTTGATTCCAGACAATTGGGAGTTCACGAACTGTTATTCGGTCCTCCATCAATTCCTGTTCGATTTCAAATCGGATGATAATATGGAGTCCATAGGTTACTTCATCCGCTGCTACACGTATTTTCGAAGGCTTTACATGATTGATGGCAAACACAAATTGGTCTAGAGGTACGTCTATGAAAGTTTGATTCGTGAGTTGACGGAGGAGCGGATAGAAATAATCCCAAAATGCTCGGGATCGGCCTATGATATTTTCTACGAATCGGGATTGAGATTCATGAAAGCCTAGTGAACTGCTTGAACCAATTGGTTGAAACATCCAGTCTGCCGGAAGGTTCTGTTCATATAAGGCATGTCCCCCTTCATGTAACACAGAGAAGATGGACGATGAAAAATCGTTTGGATAATAATGTGTAGTAATGCGGACATCATCATAATAGCCAGTCGTGAATGGATGCTCTGTTTCGTCAATTCGGCCTCCCGCTTCTTCGGACTTCACATCATAGTTAATCGTCTCGGCTAATGCATTCGCGATGAGGATTTGTGTGGGAATTGAGACCGAGCGTGAGAGAAAAGTGATGTCCGGCTGTTTTTTAGCTGTGACGCATTTCTCTATAAGTGTAATTAATCCTTTACGCATTTGATCAAAGATCTGCGTGATCGTTGTAGAGGTAACTTTTGGTTCATAGATGTCAATTAACGCGTCGTAGAGCGTGGAAGTTTGCTTGACGTCTTTTAAGATTTCAGCAGCCTGTTTGGTTAATGTGATAAGCTTTTCAAGTTCAGGGCGGAATAGTGTGTAATTCTTGGTTGCTTTTGCCTTTTT
>JAOZHK010000240.1 GCA_026014905.1 Candidatus Bathyarchaeota archaeon | reverse complement strand
TACGCCGTCACCTTAGGTGGACGCGAAGCACTTGCGATCGAAGCTTTTGCTGATGCTCTCGAAGTTATCCCCACAACCTTAACCGAAAACGCAGGATTTAATATCATCGATAGCCTTGTCGCCATCCGTGCGGCGCATGAACGACCTGATGGCCTCTGGCATGGCGTTAACGTCGTATCCGGTGAAGTCGAGGACATGCTGAAGAACGACGTCCTGGAACCGCTCGTCGTCAAGCAACAAGCCATCAAATCCGCGGTGTCAGCCGCCGCGATGCTCTTACGTATTGACGATGTCATTGCATCGGCCAAGACACCACCACCCCCACCGAAAGGCGGGTATGGGGGCATGCCACCCTATTAAAGCCCTCTGGCACACTACGATCGCCCAGAACTTTCAAGCACCCACTCCCTGCAAGCCAACTAGCGCCCGCGTTTAATGAATTAAAGAAAATCAATTAGGCTAGCTAGCTAGCATACTGAGGGTGCGTGCGCGTGTTCGTTATAAACATAGACGAGATGAAAGACCTATTTTCGTTTTTTGATTAGTTTCTTGCTTTCAACGCGCGCGACCGACTAGCTAACTAGTTAGCTAGTATAAGATCAGGCCGGTTGACCACTTAATTAAGCAAATTGAACGTCTGTCACTTCAATCTCTCGCCATTTCTATGTATGCACGCTAGCTAGCTATGGAAAAGAAAGCTACACGCGCGCGCGTAAATATCCACCTCGAACAAAGACGGGAAAATTGAGACTAGTACCTTGTGTTGTTTCAACGCAATCCATGTTGCCCCCAAATGCCCCAGGAATTAGGGAGAGTTCTACTCGACCATAACGAGGTGCTACACCGATTGAGCCAATAAAAGGATGGGTGGGGACTTAAATTGACGATAATTGCGAGTTGGGGAGAGTGAGATGGGCCGTTTGTTGCTCGAGATCAAGCGTCCAATCAAAGAACCGTGCGTCAATTGGAGGGGTTAATAAAAGGTTTCGACCAGGTCCTTCTTCTGTGAGAGCGCCAAAATGGGGGCGGAAACCTGACCATGCCCCGGTTCGATTAAGGTTGATGTTCTCGATTGTAACTTTTAAGCTATCTCCTGGTTCCGCATTTTCGATATAGAATGGTCCGACAAGAAGGTTTGCAGGATAGTATTCAGTAGTATCACTTTTCTGTTTTTGTTCATCTGTGATGAGTGCTCCCTGCGAATCATAGCCCCTGGCGTCCACGGTTTTAGTGACCAACAGATCGCCTGGATGTAATCGGAGGACAGGTTCATGGGGACCAAAGGTGAAGTAGTAGATGGACGGTGAAAAACGATGCAACATTTCTTGATCCTTCGCACTGTTAATTGATAATAAGTGATGAATACCCAGCTAAAAAGATAAGCTCACCCTAATACTTGGGGCATAGACGAGTATTTTGGGTGAAATTCATAAACTTTAACTTCGAGATCGCGGGAGAACAATGAGTACGGTTTTACCTGATCAGGTACCAATAAATCATTGCGAAGTTTCTTGTATGCGGGAACTTGGATTTCGATTTGATACTCGAGATGTTCTCATTATTAGTGGCATCCTGATTTTTTTTGGAGTTTTGATTATTGGGTATTTTCAAAGCCTCGGAGAAAATCCTATTATTCCGGGTGAACCTGCCCCCGATTTTTCATTGCGTGATCTAAACGGTGACACGTTACAATTATCTAGCTTACAGGGCAAAGTTGTGGTATTAAATTTCATGGCCACATGGTGTGGAGCATGTCATCAACAAATTTCGGAACTTGAAGACGTTTGGACCTCATTCAGTGATCAGATAACGATCGTATCAATTGATATCGATACCCAAGAATCAGAGCAGGCACTTCGAGACTATGTTCAAGGGTATCCTAATGCTTCATGGATTTGGGCAAAAGATACCATTCACTTGAGTCATACGTATTGGAGTACAGCAATTCCTCTCTCCGTCGTCATTGACAGCGATGGAATCATCCAATATTCTCATATCGGCGTAACATCTGCTACTACATTGGACAACGAGATTACTCACTTATTGAATTGAAAACGATAAACACCAGGCGCTTCATACGCAATTGACTTGAGAGATTAAGCAGAAATCTTCTTTCAGAGTTCATAATATTTTTGTAGAAATCAGAGCTTTCATTGACTACATAATGAATTGTCCACTTTTAATGGAATGCCGTGAATTCATCGCTTATCGGAGATTTCGGAGTCGTCAACGATATCAATGTAAGCACAAGGATAGCTGGTCCCAATGCATGAAATTCAAAGCAGAGAGAGTGAAAGGATATTACTAGCTAACGGTCTGTTGTTACGCGCTAGTTTTTATCATCTTTAAAGTCAACATCCCAATGAGAGCCATCACAGAAGGGTTTATTGTAGGATTCTCCGCACCGACAGAGACAATAATGTTCAGTACATTCAGGCTTGGTCGCCTCATCATCTTTGAGGAGAATGCCTCCCACGACCTCAAAAGGTCCGTTTTTTGCAACAGTAATTCCAGGTTCTTGGTCCAAATCTTGGTAGCGACGTTTCCCAATTTTATAGCTTAACGCACCAGAAGGACATTTCTCAATAGTCTCAATGATATCTTTAATTGGAGCGTTGTCAGGCTCAATCCACGGCATTGACTCATTTGTCCGTTGATCATAGGGAATAAACACTTGCGGAAGATTGTCAGTACATGCACCTTTATGGGCACAAACCCCCCGATTATCAATGATTGTACTCGCTTTCCCGATATATTCATCCACACGATCAGGCACTCGATCAGGCTTTTTCTCACCGCTAAAGTCGATTTTACCATGAGTGCTGTCACAATAGGGCATATCTGATGAATGTCCACACCGACATAAAGTTGTCACCGGGGTTGTGTCAAGTCTCTCACCCTTTGAATTATGAAGATTATCGAGATCCACGACGTGATAAGGTGTAAACTTTGTAAAAGCAATAAGTGGTTTCTTCAAAGGCATTAATTATCACCAAACATGGGTTTTTCAGCACGTACTTTATATTTAGCTTTTCCGAAATCATCGCTCACACTTTAAGCTGTATCTTGGTGGGTTCTCTGGGTTCAGATTATCACTTTCTCAAGGACCGAAATATTCTGGTCTTAATTTCTTGCCGCATTATCTGGGGGATGACACAGCTTTTATTCACTCCATATTTTTCGCTGTTCATCCTTGCTCAGCCAGGAGGATCTCCTGAAATCTTGGGCATTGTTGCGTCAGTTAAAGCCATCAGCTTCATCATCATTACTCCGATTGCAGGATTATTAACCGATACCAAGGGACGCGTCACGCTCATTACATGGGGAACAGCGTTACATGCCATCACGTATCTGTTTTATGTTTTCGCGAATGACGTGACAATGATCATTCTCGGATCCTTTGCCGAAGGATTATCACTAATCCACCTCCCCGCTCTTCGGGCAATTACTCATGAATCCCTCCAACCCCGAACCAAAGGACTCGGATTGTCAGCTACGACGGGATTAGAGTCGCTCCCTAGAGTAATTGCCCCTTTTCTTGGAGGACTATTAACCGAATGGATTGGGATCGACCAAGGAATGCGCATTGGGTTCTCCCTCGGATTCGTGGTTGGATTGCTAGTTGCGTTTATTCGATATCGATTTCTCCAAGAAACATTACAGACACCACTTGCGGTGTCAATTAAAATGACCCAAATCCTGACAGTATTACAGACATCATATTCAAACATGCTTCATCTATTAAGAGAATATATCTCACTCCGTGGTCTGGTGGTTGTTGCAGCCTTGAATTCCTTTTTCGCAGCTTTGACCGCTCAATTCTGGATTGTTTATGCTCAAAACACAATTGGTGCAAGCACCACAGAGTGGGGACTGATTGAGATGATTGTCGCGCCATATACGATCATGGTGCTCTTGTTTTCTGGAAAACTTGTCGATCGCTATGGGCGGAAACAAATCATTTTATCATGTCTTGCCCTAGCACCAGGCATGATACTCATTTTTTTGTTCAGTACTAATTTCTTAACACTTCTCATCTTTCGTCTTGGCTTAGCTACTCTGAATTCTTTCGTCTTACCTGCGACAACCGCAATCATTTCGGATATTGTACCTAGCCAAAGTCGTGGTCGGGCGTTTGCTGCGATTGGAATGGTTCCCATTACGATATCTTTAGAAAGTTCAGCCTCAGGCTTCTACATGTTTTTACCCTCCATTACTGGTTCAGTTGCAAGTGGCTTCATCTATAGTTTTAACTCCCAATTACCTTGGATTCTTCTCACAATTGGATTCATCATTCAATTCAGTCTAAGTTGGTTAATGATTAAGGAGCCGCATCAAACACATATCTGAACACGATCATCTCAAGCGAAATGAAGAAGAAAGTTTACGTAAAGGAAACTACACACGCGCGTATAGAGTGCCACGATCGCTTGGTGACTTAACCATCAACCTTATTAGCTAGCGATCGAGCTAAAAATAGTCCATCCATGACATCGATTGGGGCTTTAGGGCCAGTCGGTACATATTCTTGGCAAGCAGTCAATCAATACAATTCTGATGCCGAGATTGTACTATATGAAACAATACCAAAAATTTTTGATGCGTTCGAAGCGAACAGAATTGATCAAGCTATTGTACCACTATATAACGCCATTGATAAAGGAATTCCAGAAACATTCAATCGTCTCAAACAGATGCCTGAAGATAAATGGATCGTCGACAATTTAACGCTCCCAATTCAACATTCGCTCGGAACACTAGATGAACACAATGTTATCACGTTATTGATGTCGAAGGATACCGTTCTTCGACAATGCGAACGATATATTGCTCAACACTATCCGAACGTAGCCGTGAAAGCGCTTTCGAGCACTGCCCAAGGTATTCAAGTTATCCGCGATGAAGAACTCCACAATGCAGCAGTCATTGCATCAAAAGACGCGATTATTGCACAAGGTCTCGTCGTGCGTGATGAAAACCTTGTGAAAAACAATCACACACGATTCGCTGTATTAGGTCGCAACATCCCAACAGCCACAGGATATGATGGAACAATAATCGTAACTACGCCTTTACGAGACCGAGTGGGTCTACTCCATGATATTTTAGAAGAATTTGAATCTCGAAACATCAACCTCTTAGATTTACGTTCAGATACTGATGTTGAAACCCAGCGGCTCTTTTTTTACATTGAAATGGAAGGACATATTCATGACCATCAGATAAATGCAGCCATTGAACGAATAAAAGCTATCATCGAAGACCCTGATTCCGTAAAAGTATTAGGAAGTTTTCCGCGAGTCGATATTCGTCGACACAAAATCAAGCGAGTTGGTTTCATAGGAACCGGCCCAATGAGTACATGGTTCCAAGAACGTTTAACACGAGAAGGCATTAAAACCTATTTAACTGGGAGAACGAGTAAGCTTCGTCCCGAACAAATGATACCGAAGGTCGACGTTGTTATCCCTTGTATCCCAATCAGTGCTGGCGCTCAAGTTCTCGAGCAGTACGCGAAGCTCCTCCAGCCAGGTCAAGCCTTGATCCTCCTTACAGGAGAAGCTACAGAAACACTCCAGAAAGCACTTGAATACACAGACTCGCAGGTGGAAGTTATGGCTGTGCATAATCTGTGGGGTCCTAACGCTTTGAACATGAAAAACAAGAATGCAATCATCATAAAAACAGATCAATCTGGCGAACTATGTCAAGAATTTGAAAACTTTCTCTATAAACATGGAGCCCGAATCACTCGAGATCCACCCGAGAAACATAATCTGATGATGGGAATCGAACAGAAACTTCCAACGGCGATCTCCATTGCTTTCGCCAATATCCTCCGAAAAAATCAGATAACCTCTGCGGATCTCCAAGCACATTCAACACTCACATCCATCTATTTCATTCTCTCCATATCACGCCTCCACGCCCAATCACCAAAAACATATTCAGAAATCTTAGCCTCGAACTTTGAAGGAACAGGGATTTTAACTGATTTTCTCCAAGAGCTGGAAGTGGTAAAAACCTTAGGCGAAACAGGCGAGCGACAAGCCTTAGAGGAGATGGTGCATCAGAATACCAGATATCTTGGTCACAAATTTCTGAACCGATACTTCGCGCTCACCCAAAATATAGATACACTATTAAGTACTCCTGCAGATGTCAAATCATAGTTTTTATTAAGAATGACTCAAAAAGGTAGGATAAAGGAAGCGAAAAACGATGGTGTATTGTACAAAATGCGGAGCAGAGAATAGCGATGAATCACAATACTGTAGCAAATGTGGAGCTGCTTTCGCACCAAAGAACCTTGAGGGAGGTGTCGAGGAATTTGGGCGACGCGCTGAAGAATGGGGCGAAGAGATGGGTCGACGTGCCGAGTCATGGGGAGAACACACCGGAAAACGAATGGAAAAAGAGTGCTTTGGACTTCCCCACGGAGGAACCATTGTAGGTATAGTTTTTGGTCTCTTCATCATTATTGTTGGTCTGGGCATGATCTTTAATTGGAATCTAAATATCGGCGCATATGTGATTATAATAATTGGTGCACTTATCGCAATCAGCGCAGTTTATACTCTTGCGCGAAGAAATCCCCGCTAACAGTTATGCATCGTCTTTCACAAGCATATAATACCCAATAAATACTGCAAAAGTCCCAGCGGCACCAAAAATACCGTTCAGCACATTAACTAGCTGATAAGTAAACAGATTCAGCAGAATATTTACTTCATAAAATAGGAACCAGGCAAACATGAGGACCCAGCCTAAAAGGCGAATTCGGATCCAGAATTGTCGAGACATCGACCGTCCTAGGTATTTCTCAACTAAATTGTAATAATCGTTATTAATGAAAAATATATATCGCGTCTCGCGATTTCTGTTCCCGATTTTCCGAGTACGCTTGTGTTTAGGAGTAGAACAATCTCTATTAATAATCTAGTTCTCTTACATATTGATCTGTTATAATCATACATGAGAGTAGAAGATGCTTAATGAGCGAACGGAAGCTTCGAATCAAGGAATTAGGAACCTTCATCATTGACCGTGGCAATGAGATCAAGTGGTATAAGGATAAAGAAAAAAACGAAGTGATGTCAGGCACCATCACATGGTTTTCATGGAAACGAAATAAACAAATCTCGATTAAAGGCGATGATGGCTTATTTTATTTATTCCGCCTTTACAGAGATCCCTTGACTCGAAAATGGAGCTATCGAGTCGAGCTTGAAGAAGATCCTTGAGGACATTAGTCAAGGAGTTACAATATCAATATTACCATTGGAGGTATCGACTTCAAGAATAACTTGGATTTCTTTGCTACCAAAACCAACTGTAGCCGCCTTTTTACTCGTTCTCTGATTTTCAGCATACTCAAGATCTGGTAGATCAAGGTCAATATCGCCATTACTCGTAGATAAATCCAGGTCATAACCGATGTTTGACGCTGAGGAGAGCGTGATGCGAACGGGTCCATTACTCGTGGAAAAGTCATATTCGCCACTTTGTGGTGGGGCTAGCTGTACAGTCATACCACCGTTACTTGTCGAAAGTTGGGTATAGTTAGCCATCATCGTTCCTTCAATCCGCCCATTACTTGTCTGTCCGGTTATTTGATCTGCAGCAACCTCATCGAGATTCAGTGCACCATTAGATGTCTGTAAATCTAATACCGTACCAGTCACCCGAGACAATGAGATCGCGCCATTACTTGATTCCAGATTAGCTTCTAAGAATGCCTCAGTAGGTAAGATGACATCAACTTCAACCGAGTACCGTGAGTAGAGATTACTCGCTAAATTATATTTCACAATTAAACGATGTTGACTCTGTTCAACTATATCACTAAACTGGATGTTGTCAATAAATTCTTGGAGACGCTCATCAGCCTGCTCCTGAGATGTTCCCTTAGCAATAATGGTCACTGTGACTTCGTAAGTTGCGGCAGCACGGGTGCTAACTTGTATTGGCCCATTAAAGTTATCTATTTCAAGATAGATTCTGGGGGCGGTCAGGACGCCATTATATGCCTCCATGCCTTCAGCTCGGACAGTTCCAACATCGAGACCGGCAAAATAATCAAGGAACGTCGAACCGGAGGTCAGGAGTAAAGCCAGAATCAGCCCACCAATAATCCCGCCGACAACACCTTGAATCGGGAGTCGCGGCAATCGCCAAGCTATTAACGAATTCGCGATAATACCTATCCCACCAATAACTAGGATATAGGCGAAAAGCTGTAATGAGACCTCAACGGTTGAAAAATAATACCAGCCTAAACCTAACGCTACAAGAAATCCCCCGAAACCTAGTCCAGCTGATTTACTCATTTATGTTGCCCCTGCTACGAATCAAGATCGCTTCCTATAAAAAGTAACCTCATAGCATGCTTCCTTGAAGAAACATAGGCTGGCCATGCGCTTGTAGAGGGAATTATGAATCTGGTATTATTTGAGCCTGTGTATTAGTTAATGTCTTTTAGGATCAACGGAAAGCCTTTAAGTTCTGACTCTGTTATGGGGAGAAAGACAAGTGATTGAAAAAGGTGATAATTATGTCGGAGTCAAGTATCATTCAACAGCTTTCCAACGCGATTTCCCAAATAAACATCATCGATACCCATGAGCATCTGATCCAAGAAAAAGAACGCTTAGCTTGTACGCCTGACTTGTTTCAAACTTTTTTAGCTCATTACTTGTCGTCGGACTTGATATCCGCAGGAATGTCGTATAACGAGTTATCCGTGTTGCGGGATTCCTCGATGCCTCTTGAAACGCGGTGGACACTCTTCGCTCCCTACTGGGACGATGTTCGATACACGGGATATGCTCAAGTGATCGAAAAAGCTGTTCAAGGACTTTATAGTGTAAGTGGTCTCTCAGATCAAACATATGAAACGATTGCCTCACGAATGGCTGAACGAAATCAATCAGGCCTTTATAATTGGGTATTACGTGACAAAGCGGGTATTGAACACGTGATTCTCGACTCGACCGAAACTCCACTAGATCATATGGATTATTCCATTTTTGCGCCCGTGATGCGATTTCGAGATTTCATCATGGTTCGAAGTAAACCCGAACTTCACATGTTAGAACAGCGTTGTCAACAACAAATCCATACTTTTCATGATCTAATCCAAGCATTAGAATCGGAGATCAATCGACTGCACCCGCGAATAGCAGGAATAAAAATTGGATTAGCATATCAGAGAACGCTGAAATTCGATAAAGTTACCTATCATGAAGCTGAAGAAGTCTTCACTAACATCTTCAATCAAGAGACGTTCGAACGCGTTATGATTGGTAACCGTCATCAATACATCTCAGCAAGCCTTTCACTCGAAGAGTGCAAACCGCTTCAAGATTTCCTCGTACACCGAATCATTCAAGTCGCGTCAAGATGTGGACTCCCTATTCAGATCCATACTGGTCTGCAAGAGGGAAATGAAAACATTATTACTAATTCACAGCCAACACTTCTCACAAACCTGTTCCGCGAGTATCGAAACATCCGTTTCGATATCTTTCATGGTGCGTATCCATATAGCGGTGAATTGGCAGCACTCGCGAAAAACTTTCAGAACGTTTACATTGATCTCTGTTGGCTCCATATGATCTCGCCAGTACGAGCACGATATGCGCTCTCAGAATGGCTAGACACGGTGCCATCCAACAAGATCTTTGGTTTTGGCGGGGATTACAGATTCATTGAAGGCGTCTACGGACATGTCGTCCTCGCTCGAGCAAATATCGCACAAGTTTTAGCTGACAAAGTAGATGAAGGAATCATGTCAATACCCCAGGCAATTCAAATCGCATCACGATTGCTTCATGACAATGCATATAACTTTTTCCTAGCAAATCGAGAACTTCAATAGCCGGTATGTGCTTGCCTAGAAGAATATGAACAGGGGAAATCGTAAAAAAGGGGAAAAAAAGAAAGGTCAGTACTCCACTTTACGTGGTAGACCTTTTGCTTGTTCGATCCATGAGGTCACAAAGGAGAGAAAAGGTGTTCGTCGTACCAGACTTTTCGCAGCATTGACTTCAAGAATCTTGGCAAGCAGGTTTTCGGGGTTGCGTCTTGCAAGTTCAGCGACGGTATCAACTCCAGCTTCTTCTAGTAAATCTGAATATTCTTCGCCAACACCCTTTATTCGCATGAGGTCGGCGAGATTGACCCATTCCAGAATAAGAGTCTCTGCGATACCAGTTTTTTCAGATAACACTTCGCGTCCGTTAGGGGTTGCACCCGCATCTAAAAGGGCGTCAGTGGTTGTGATTCCTTCGGCTGTGAGTTTTTGGGCATAAGTAGGACCTATGCCTTCAATATCTAGAATTTTTGCCATGGTAATCTAGTATCAATAGAGTATATGTAATTTAAAAAAATTGCTCACTGAGAGCGCGGAAGAAGCTCTCCGTTCGCGCATGTTCACGCTTTAATGATAGCTGAGAGTAAGATGGGGGCATGCATAGCGTGAATCCACGTATTTGAGACAATAATAGCCTGCTCGTTTATGATTACAGAAACCTGGTAATCGATTTTCGCGAAGTAGGTTGCATTGATACTTGCGTTTTTTTCCTTTAATGGGTTGCCACTTTCTTAGTATTGTGCCTTTATTTCCTTTAACCGTAGAACGTTGACGGACTTGCATATAATGTCCTTTGATATTAATCCGTTTTCGAGGCTTTTGTGACATGCAGATCGACAGGAATTATGCATAAGATTCTTAAAATGTTTCAGAGTTCAAAATCCATAGTAGAAATCACGAGTCATTCTCTCGTGCACAAGCGCGCGCGTATTCGTTTCAATCGAATTGTTTAAAATGATGGCATCACTTCACGTTCAAATAGGTCAAGACAGGATACAAGATCTTCAAGATGGAGCATAAAATATGAAGCCCCAGCATCTATGTATTCTTGAAGAAACGTGAGGCATTGACTTGGAGTACCAACGAAGCGAGTGTCAGCTGTAAGACTTTGGGGACCATTTCTTGCTCGCTGTTTAGCGTCCTCAATACTAGTTCCTAAGACAAGTTCCAAAGTCACTGTTTTCATTATATCCTCAAAGTTTCGTCCTACATCGTTGCAGTGACTGCGAAGAATTGCGAGTTTCTGCTTGAATATCTCGACACTGGTTGATCGACCAGAAAAATTACAGGCTTGCGCATGTTTTGCCGAGACTTTTAGAGTATATTTTTCTCCCCCGCCTCCAATCCAGATCTCTACTCCACTTTTACGCAGCGGCTGCGGTCTACACACCGCGTTGTTCACATGATAATATGTACCTGTGAATGTTACAGGTTGCCCACTCCAGAGAAGTTTCATGATCGAAAGCCCCTCCTCTAACTGAGCTATCCGTAAGCGTGGTACAGGAAACATATAACCATAAGCCTTGTACTCATCCTCTTTCCAACCAGCCCCGACACCTAAAATCAATCGACCATTCGAGATATGGTCAAGTGTCGCCGCCATTTTGGCTACCAATGCAGGATTTCGATAACTATTACAGAGGAAAAAGGGGCCTAATCGGATCTTCGTCGTATCGCAGGCTAACGCGGTTAGCGTCGTCCAGCATTCAAATACAGCATCCGATGGACCCCATGTGAGGTGATCCATTACCCAGGCAGAATCAAAACCGATTTGTTCACATCGTTGACATAACATACGGAGCTGTGGGTAATCTGGCGTAATCGACATAGACGATACTTCGTTTAATACTGCACCAAACTTGATGACACTCATCTTGCATCACTAACAATCTGAAAATTACGTAAAATGTTTCATAAAGCTAATTAATAGAGATTCGGTTTTATAATCGAATATGGCGTTCGACCAAGACCAATATGTGAACTTTCTTATTTCTAATCACTGTGTCGAGTTTTACCATACACCGATCCGATTAAAGTGTGGCCGTCTGAGCTGGTGGGATGCCAATCTACAAAAACTCTATTCAAACATACTCTTAAAACGGCAGTTAGCCAATTATGTGTACCAGTTTGCCCAGAACCATCATCTCCAACCGGATCTATTTCTTGGAGTACCTATGAGCGCCATTCCCTTAGGCGAATGCGTCAATGAACTTATCGATTACAAAGATAAGTTTCAGATTCCCGCCACGATTTTACGTTCAGAATACAAGGTTAATGGGAATCCCCAACATAAATACGCGATCGGCCCGCTCAATGCTGGCGATCGAGTAGTATTAGTCGATGATACGGTTGTGACAGGCAGCTCATTCATGCGCCATATTCCACGTCTTCAAGAGCTAGGAGTCATAGTTGAGGGTGTGATCGTTTGTGTTTACCGGTTTGAAAAACGCGATAATGGTCGGACGATTGAGCGTCTTCTCAAGGATGCGTATAAAGTGGATTATAGCTTCCTAACAGATGCACGAGTGCTGCTAACTCGAGCGTGTAATTCACTTCAGCCGGAGCAGACAGTCATTGACAAGATAGAGAGTTACTATCAACAATACGGAGTTCAGCCCGTTTACATCCAGTAAGAACTTCGACACAACCCTCGGTTAAGCATACATTCCTCGCGCGTTGTCTTTCTTTCTTTTCCGACGACGAGTCAACCGCATCTGGGGTAATTTATCTTGATACTGTTTGGTAATATCGATATCATACTCGATGAAGTTACGCACCGACTTCAATAATCCCTGCTCAATCGCCTTCAACTCATCTTCAGAGAACCGTGCCATAAAATCGAGATTTTGAATCCATTTCCGCCAACCTTGGACACTCCGATCCATCGCATTTAACGCCAACATAAGAGCATTAATGATCGCTAAACGATCGCGATTCTCTTCCTGAGAGAGCATCGCCAATTTATCCAAAATCTTTGTGCTTTGATTGGTCCATTGCTCAGTCAATTTCATCGCTTCTGTTCATATCGTTCATAGATAATAATCTTTTAGGATCACTTTCTTCGTGACCATGGAGGTTATTGGTTGAGAAGAACTTTAATCGATCCAGTAGTCTTATCAGCAGCAACTGAAAACGCATGCGCTATGTCCTGAAGGAAAAAGCGGTGAGTGACAATCGAGATAGCGTCAACTTGGTTAGTGGCGATAAGAGTGATCGCAGCATCAAAATCTTTCTCCAAACTACCATAGCCATAACAACAAGATCCTCGAATATGAAGCTCTTTAGAGACAATGGGAGCCAAGAACAGATTGAGTGAGTTAGTATAGCCACCTACTAAACAAATTGTCCCCTCTTTACGTACAATTTGGGTAGCCTCACTGAAGGTTTCAGCTGCACCAATGGTATCTATGACACTATCAACACCTCGATGATGAGTAATAATATCAATTTCATGAGCCGTGTCCTGAAGCCCAGCCTGAAGCACGTGATCAGCTCCAAACTTTTCCGCCAATGTCACTTGATGTTCATATTTAGCGGAAATTATGGTAGGGAAACCCATACTCTTCGCTACTGCAAGACAGAGCAGCCCAATAGTTCCTGCGCCAAGAATTGCTACACGATCTAAAGGAGTCACTTGAGCTTGCATCACCGCGCGATACGCCACAGCAAGAGGCTCAACCAATGCACCTTCCTCAAATGTGACCTGATCAGGAAGTTTGAAGAGCGACGTGCCTGCAAGTAACGCGTATTCTGCAAAGCCTCCAGGACCTACGCGACTGAGATATTGAATATCATCACAGAGATTATACAATCCTACGCGACAAAATCGACAAACGCCACAATGCGAAAAACATTCCGCGCAAACCCGATCTCCTTCATCGATTCCTGTAACTTGATCTCCTGCTTCGATTACAACTCCACTGAGTTCATGACCAGTGGCGACTTTTGTAGTAGGTTGATCCCAGCGGCCATAGTACCGATGAAGATCGCTTCCACAAATCCCAGATGATTTCGTATCAATTAAGACAAGAGTGGATTCGATCGAGGGGATGACAATGTCTTCGAGTCGAATATCACATGGACCATAATATATTCCTGCCTGCATCATGGGCATAACAAATCAACTCCTCATCACAAGAAACCAGATAATAGCATAAAAGTGCATCGCGGTCTAGGTCAAAGCTACGAATGCTTGCCGGTCATGCGAAATGAAAGGATTTAAATGTCAGCTAGCTAGCTAGTATCTGAATACCAAAATTTCAAATGTGTGTGTAGATTTTGTCAGAAATCGAAGAGAGATACATGAAAGTAGAGGAGTTAACTCCTAGATCCCGAAGTATCAATATGACTGTTAAGGTCATATCTATTAACCCTGTTCGAGAAGTCACGTCTCGACGCGATGGTTCATCCCACCGAGTGACAGAAGCCTTAGTCGCTGATGAGACCGGTGCTGTCCTCTTAACATTATGGGACGATACTATTGATGAAGTGAGTGAAGGAGACATCTATGATGTCCGCAATGGATATGTGAACCTCTTTCGTGGTTCCATGCGACTGAATACCGGTCGTTTTGGAAGTCTAACGCCTTCTGAAGAGGCCATCGACGAAACGAATGTGGATAACAATATGTCTGACCGCCAATATGAACAGGAACGACGTTCCTATGGTGGCGGAGGCTATGGTGGCCGACGACAATCATATCCACGACGATACGATCGCGGACGCCGTTATTAACATTCCAAACTAATTTCCAAAGCCATTCTTTCCCTTACATCCTTTTTTCCTTCTTTATACAGCCTTGTTATAGATAATACCGAGAACACCTATTCCTCTTCACAGAAGTAGAATCTGGGAACTACTACCTTTTTAAAAATCCAAGCCGTAATGTACTCTGCACGTAGATAACAACTGCTCGCGCAATGTATACGTCAGGAAGGAGTATGATTGGTAAAGTCAATAGCTATCACAGGAGCTAATGGGTTTCTTGGGCGCCATTGTGTACGTCAAGCTGTGGAAGAAGGGTTAACGGTTAAAGGCATTGTTCGGCGTACTGAAGCTGCGAAAGTAGTTGAAGCTCATGGCGGCATTCCTGTAACTGTTCAGAAACTTCGAGTCGACGGACTTATTGAGGCATTCGCTGGATGCCAAGGAGTACTTCATTTAGTGGGCATTGTCAATGAGCGATATAGTTCATTTCAAGAGGTAAATGTTCAAGGAACCCGTACAGTACTTAACGGCGCTCTTCGCAGCGAAATACAGTATTTTGTAACACCCTCTGGATTAGGGGTAGACCAGTATGGCCTGAAATCATGGGCAACCAACGGTTATTTTCTTTCTAAACATCAAATTGAAGCCATGTGTCGCAGCCAACCGATCCCATTTGTGATTTTTCGCCCTTCATATATCTTGGGACCTGGAGACGAATTGATACCTTTTCTCATTCACGATATTCTCGAGGGGAAAGTTCTAGTAGCAGGTCAAGGTGATCGCCCCATGCAACCGATTTATGTCCAAGACGCAGGAACGGCATTTATTCATGCGGTTACTGGGCAAGGACCTCGAAATCAGATCTATGATCTGGTTGGTCCCGAGGTCATTACATTTACTCAACTCATTAACCGCGTCGCAGTGACAATGGAAAAGGAAGGATATGACCTTCCCGAATACACCATTGAGCATGTGCCGCTTCAAGACGCATCAGACGTCATGGAAATCGCCCAAGAAGAAATCGATGTCATGTTATCAGACTCGATTGGAGATCCATCGCCTCTATGTAACGATTTCAATCTGTCATTAACACCGCTTGATATGGCAATTCAAGCTGCAGTCCGATCGGAATCGAGGCGTTTGTAGTAATGCCGAAAGCCATCGTGCTATTTTCAGGTGGTATTGATTCGACGACCGCATTATTCTGGGCACTGGGTCAAGGCTTTGATGTGATTGCTCTATCCTTCAACTATCAAGGTCGAGCCCAACAAGAACTTCAGGCAACACGTCGCATTGTCCACTCGACCAAAGCTCAGTACATCGAGATTTCTCTTCCATTTCTTCAAAGAGCCACAAACCTAATGCACCATGACTCCGATGTATTTAAAGATATCAAGGTTCCTGAGGGCTATATTCCAACACGGAATTTGATTTACTACGCTCTTGCTGCATATTATAGTGAAATTTACGGCGCAGAGTACATTATCGCAGGACATCTGGAGACTGATTCAATTGGATTTCCTGATGCAACACCAGCATTCTTTCAAGCTGTTGAATCGATCATTAACATGATGCAGCTTGATCCAGCAACTAAGTTACCCATACAAATTCTCTTACCTTTTCTCACAAAAACGAAGTCGGAAGTAATTCAGTTAGCGGTACAATTGAAAGTGCCTCTTGAATTGACTTGGAGTTGTTACTATGATAAAGTTGTTCACTGTGAAAATTGTGAATCCTGTTGGGAACGTGAAGAGGCATTTGAACAAGCGGAAATAAGTGATCCCTTGAAGAACCGATTGTGCAGCTAGATCATACGTCTTGATTACGTGGAAAATCTTGAGCTAGCTCGAGGAGTTGGATTGGATAATTGCATGATGCGCCCAGAGAGGATCCTTAAGCAGAGCTCGACCTACCGCAACCAAATCGACTTCACTGTCCTTAATCAGCGCATTAGCGAATTCTGGATCAACGATCCCTCCGACACCAATCACTGGAATAGAAACATGTGTCTTTATCTCATTAGCTTGAGGAATAAAGAATCCTTGGGTGTTTTGTAACTGCTGGGGGCGACTTCCACAGATCCCTCCAGAGACATCAAGGATGTCAACTCCAGCCTCAACTAATTTCATTGCGAAGGTGATGGTATCATTCATCGAGACCCCGTTCGAGTCGAGGTCATCAGCTCCTAGACGATACAAGAGGAGGCGATCACCAATTCGCGCTTTAATCTGTTCAACGAGTTCTAATGGAAACCTGATTCTCTTCTCTGATGTTCCCCCATACGCGTCGGTTCGATGATTGGTGAGTGGGGACGTAAATTGATTCAAGAGAAAACCATGTGCACCATGCAACTCGATGCCATCGAATCCCGCATGTATAGCGCGTTCAGCTGCTTCTGTAAAACATGAAAGTAAGGTTTCGATATCATTTTGCGCAATCTCTCTCGCTTTATCGGAGGCTGATGGCGCGAGAGGGTGCATGCCAATAACGGATTGTTGAGTCAAAGCACCAGCATGATTGATCTGCAAGATCAAAGGAGGGGGAAAAGCATGAAGACGAGTCGTGAGTCGTCGGAGACCAGGAAGGAGATAGTCTTCATGGATACCTAACTCATGGTTATTGAGTTTTCCATCCTGGGAGACATAACCATGTTCAACAATGAGGAGCCCCAGAGATGGAGTGCGTTGAACATAGTGTTCAAGTAACTTCGACGTCACTTCGCCAGTCTTTGTGGATGAGCGTGTTTGAATTGGTGGAAAAACAATTCGATTTGGCAAGCAATACCTGTGAACGTGTAAAGGATAACTCAGAGTCACCATACTGTTCAACTCATTGAGGCTCTGGGAAGCCCTTACATAGGAGTGACGACGACAGCGGTGCCTGTCGCTGAAATAAGGACGGTTCCTTGAAGTACATCTGTCGTTTCTAGGTCAAGACCTAAAATCGCATTTGCACCGAGGCTACGCGCTTTGGTTTTGACGCGATTTATGGCTTCGGCTCGGGCACGCTCAATTTCAGTTGTGAACGCTGAGACTTCTCCGCCAACCATTGATTGGAGACCTGCAACAAATCGACCGCCCATCCCGCGGGTTCGGGCTGTGAGCCCGGTTACAATTCCAATGATGCGTTGCACAGTATAGCCGGGGATTGTTGGTGTCGTGACGATGATAATATCGGAGACTGCGCTCGGAGTATCGATTCGCGTGCCGCAGGAGGGGCAGAATGTATCATCGGTCAGAATCTCGGTATGACAATTGGGGCAATAAGACATTATATGGTCACCAGCATTAATAGGATACTCGTTTGTATTAAGATATCTTCTTCGATCATTCATATGAAGACTGTCCGGCGCGTGGATAACACGACAGTGTATCTTTTTTAGTCTGCGATTAGGAATATATTAGGCGGAGGAAACATTTTGAAGATTACTGGTTCTGAAATCTGGCTTTTTGAGCCTCGACAAGACCATTCGCAGGAAGTGCCTGCTTATAAAAATCGTGATAAGCGTGATTTGGGACTTCTCCGAGTGTCTACTGATGAAGGAATAACTGGGGAATTAACGTGGACTGGAGGCGCACTACGGGCTTTTGCTTCACGCTGGCGAGCATGTCGCCCCTACTTTCCCCTTGAAGGACTGGATCCCTTTGATAATGCCTGGATTGATCGTGTCCTTACTCGTCGATTTTATTGGCCCATTGAGCAGCGAGGTATTCTGGATACTATCTTGTGGGATATTAAAGGTAAAGCGGTTGGTAAACCCATTTATAAATTACTTGGAGCCACTCGAGAAAAAGTGCTAGCGTATGGATCAACAGTGCATCATGGGAGTGATAAACGCTTCATCCAGACTGCTCTCGAGTGCCAGAAAAAAGGGTATACCGCGGTCAAGATTCATCCTTATTGTAGTGCCAACGAGGATATTCGCCTATGTCGAGCCGTTCGAAAAGCTGTTGGTGAAGATTTCACGTTAATGCTTGACCCACTGATCTATCCCGCACCCTATACACGTGAAGAAGCGCTTCGAGTCGGACAGGTGTTAGATGAATTAAATTTCTGGTGGTATGAAGATCCTCTGCCGAAAGATGACTTACAGGGCTTAATAGAGCTTCGAAATGCGTGTCAGATTGTCCAGATACGCTCCGGTGACCGAATTGCGAGCATTCACGAATATCCAGCCCGAATCCAAAAGGGATGTATCGATATTATGGCTGGCCCCCTCACGTTCGGTATCTCGCATTTAATTCAATTGGCACATTTAGCAGAAGCGAATTACATGAATATGGAGCCCCATAACTACACTGGTTTCTCGAAGAGTCTTCATGTCTTGCTGGCTGTGAACAACGCTAAGTACTATGAGAAACACGTGCCAGAAGGCAGTTTGGATACCGTGATGTATCCAGGTGTCTGGAAAGACATGATCGAAGTTGATGCAGAGGGGTTCGTGCACGCGCCAACGAAGCCCGGTTTAGGATTCGATATCGATCTGGAAGCAGCACGGAAAGTGACTGTAGAGCAACTAAAGCCGTAACGAACGGGGCTTTCCGCCGTCGTTTCACATTTGTCGTTGGGCAACGAGTTTTGCATGTTGCATCCAATTTGGCTGCCAATCAAGGTGTTGCAAGAGGTATTTTTCTGTGGCGATCAAGGGACGATAGTGAAATCCCCCTGGGCGCAGATCAAGTTGACAGAAGGCCCATGCTGATCCAAACATGGGAAAGAGCGCGCGTCCCAGTTTGGAGGGTTCGCCTTGACTCATTACTTTGAAAGGAGTGTCAAGCATTTCACTTAATGCGACATTTGCGCGGAGCGTTTCGCAAAGATCGTAGAAATCGTCATTCCAGACTACAATTTTGATGAGGTCCGCCCCCCGTTGCTCAAGTTCCTTCGCGATGCGGATAATCCCTTCAGTACGGGTTCGGACCAGAATGTGGCATGAGAGGAGCACTTCTGCCCCCGCATTATGCACGTGATCAATGATCTTTCTCTGCTCTCGAATTGCATCATCATTAAAACAGCACTCACCTGGAAAATCGTTAGCATTAACTGGAATATCTTTAAGGTGTGGCCACTCTGTTGCTCGACGATCACTGTCCCAGAGGAACCAAGGGTCGAAAGTATCCATCTCCAGATCAATGCATTGCGCCCCCGCATCGAGAGCATCGAGTTCGACTTGAATTCGTGCATGTTCATCGACTTTTCGGCGCTGTTGACGATCAGCTTTCGACCGGCGATTCGTTGTCCAAACAGGTTTTATGGTGGATCCGATGATATCTTTCAGCTCTTGTTTCGTGGGCGGTGATGATTGAAGATTATGGAGTTCGAGTTGGAAGCCGTCGGCCCCAGCGAATTCGCTCTGTTTAATGGTTTGAACACAGTGGAGGATATCATTGTCCGAAATGACGCCAATAATGAAGGGGCGTGATAACTCAGTAAATTTCATGTTTATCAAAATAACTGACTTAGGACCGCTATAAAATAGTATCGAGTAGCTAACTTGTTTGCTGCAGATTGCAGGCTTGTGTACAAGTGTGGCAGATCCGTGCATGCTCTATCTGGGAGAGAGTGATCCGAGTGATGATCCAGAATATGATCAAGGTTACTAAGTATAGCTCAGTGACTAATGAAGAATTGAGGGTGACGAGCGCAAGAAGTTGAAGGAACGGGCCTATGACGAAGAAAATATTCAGGAGGAAGTGTACCCAGCTATTTTTGAAGGAGAATTGGTGTTGAAGTATCCCGAGAACCACGAATCCTGCACCAGCCCATAACAACACGTCGGCATGCGGCGGAAACAACCCAAATAACAATGGAATGCTTCCTCCTATTCCGACAATTGCGCCGGTCCTTAAGCCAATGCAACCTGCGCAATAACTCTTTTTGTGAAGATGAAGAACATGGGAAGCATAATACTCGCAATCGGGGTGATGTCCACGTCGTTGATAGGAAGGAGCATGACGCGGTAATTGATGGAAGTGGGTAATGGAGGATTGTTGAGAGGATTGCTGGAAGATGAGGTGTGAACAACGTTTAGGATAAATGCTGGCGATGATTCCTCCAAGGCAAATGAGGTCGAATCCAAGAAGAATGATGGCGTGTTGGTAGGGAATTGAAATGGATGGCAACGATTTGCTGTATGCAAGTAGAATGAGGAGTATCTCTCCGAAGATAGAAAATCCTGTATATAGCATATAGATGAGGCGTGATGAAAGAAACGTTTTAGCGCGCGCGCGTATCTGCACCTGACTCCCTCCATGTTTATCCGTACAGATTAACAATTTCAGCGTTCTTTGATGGCAAGATAGATCACAGCATTTCCGATTATAAGAACGCCGATGCCTACAATGAAGTATGCAAATGCTCCTTGACTCGTGACTACATCCTCTAAATAATTCGTGGAAAGATACCCACAATAGATGGAAAAGAAGGCACTTAGGAGATCGGTTAGAGTCTGGCGAATATTGCTTGTAAGGATCAAGCGCAGAGCGGATAAGACCAAGCCCCAGGCTCCCGAGGCATAGAAGAAGAAAATGCTAAAGTTCAGGAGTATTACCGGAGGTTTAAGGAATACACGTTGATTAGCTAACCGTTGAATATACGCGATCACCGCTTCCGGAGCCACGGGATACCGAATATAAGAGATTGCCAGGAGAATGAGCACAATCCCGGCTGAAAGCCCTCCAAGTATATCCGATCGGCGCTTTCTTCGTGGTGATGGAGATGGTGGGAGAGATGTAAGTTCTTGTTTCGGTAGTGCTGTACCACAATTCGGACAAAATTGCATATCCTCTCGTATCGGGTCGTTGCAAGAGGGGCAGATTTTGGCGTTTTCCGTCAAAAGTCACGTCACTTTCGGAGGTTATCAGTTGCGAGTTCACGATTGCTTGCGTCGAAGGATACTGACAATGATTACGAGTCCAATCCCAATCACGAAAAACGGGGCAATCCACTGCAGTAACGATTCACCGATCAGCGATGAAATTCCTGCGAGAACAATAAGAAGCCCAAGGACCAGAGCAAACAACGCCGCGCCCCGACGAAGTCCAAAACATTCACTGTCCCAGTCCCGATCGCCACCAAAACAGTCACTATTATCTGAAGCGTTTTCTTGCGATCTTAGGTACAATGCTGCACCACAAGACACGCAGTACTCTGAATCATCGGGATTTTGAACGCCACATTTTGTGCAATAAACCAAAATTACAACACTCCACATCTATTAGTTGTGTATTAGGATAAATAGTTAATAAATTTCATTACTTTCCACATTCATAACTTGCATACATGCGCTCACGCGCGCGCAACCCCCCGTAGGCGGAGAACGTTATTTTAAGCTTTGGAACATGACTTGTGTGTGGATACAGAAAACATACGATTCATATATTTGAGGTCTCGGCCCTCGTCACCAGTTGTGGAGAGGTGGATAAGTAGGTTTATTAAGCAGTAATCGCGATATAACCTATGTTATATTTCAGTTGTTCGTAGCCAATCGGGATCAACATGACAGAACAGGAAGCTCACGTTCAGAAGACGTCCATAAAAATTGTAGGCATGACCTGTGCGACGTGTTCACAGACAATTAACCAAGCATTACTTGCAGCTCATGGGGTGAATGATGCGTCCGTCAACATCGCCACTGAGACCGCATACGTTGAATACAACGATCAAGAGACGAATGAAGCTGCCCTTGTAGAGGTTATTCGTGACTCCGGTTATGACATTACATCAGTCCCACAAAAACTCATTCTCCGCATCGGTGGAATGACGTGCGCCATGTGCGTCCAAACCATCGAAGAAGTGCTAAGTGAACTCGATGGCGTGATCGAAGCTTCTGTGAATTTAGCCACTGAAAAAGCCATGGTCACTTATGATCCCAAGGAAATCAGCTACGAAGAGATGAAGGAAGCCATCGAAGATGTTGGCTACGAAGTTCTTAGCCATGAAGACCGCCGGACAACCTTTGAAGACGAAGAGGCGCATATGCAACAGGAGTATGCCATTGCACGACGAAGAGCCATAATTGCCTGGTCATTCACGATTCCCATCATGTTATGGATGATCCCTGAAATGTTCTTTGGCATTGCTTGGCCTAACGAGACGGTTTTCCACCTCGGATTAATTTTACTTGCTGCCCCTGTCCTTATCGGTCCGGGACGGCCCACGTATCGAGCCGCTATGAAAGCTCTTAGTAATCGATATCCCACCATGGATGTCCTAATTATGCTGGGTACGTTATCATCTTTTCTGACAGGCCCCGTTTCCTTTTTCGTACCTCTCGCCAATTATGGCGGTGTGAGCGCGATGATCATGGCATTCCATTTAACTGGACGATTCATTGAAGCCCAAGCCAAAGGCCGCGCGTCACAAGCTATCCGCAGACTCCTTGAATTAGAAGCAAAAACCGCGACCCTCCTTCAAGAGGGTCAAGAAGTCCAAGTACCCATTGATGACGTCAATGTTGGCGACGTGATGATTGTGCGACCGGGAGAGAAGGTTCCCACAGACGGGATTATTGTGGAAGGGGAGAGTAGTATCGATGAATCCATGGCGACAGGTGAATCGATGCCAGTCCGTAAAAAACCCGGCGACACGGTGATTGGTGCTACGATCAATCAGCGAGGCTTGATGCAAGTGCAGGCGACGAAGATCGGGGCCGACACGTTTCTCGCGCAAGTGATTCGATTAGTGGAGGAAGCGCAGGGCTCCAAAGTTCCGATTCAAGAATTTGCGGATCGGGTAACAAGCTATTTTGTTCCCACCGTTCTTACGCTTGCTCTGGCAACATTAGTGATGTGGCTTGCGTTTCCTCAATACACGATTAATGTGATTACATGGGCGAGTGCGTTTTTACCATGGGTAGATCCCACGCTCGATTCAGTATCTCTCGCGATTTTTGCAACCGTTGCGACATTGGTGATTGCTTGTCCCTGTTCACTCGGCCTAGCGACTCCAACAGCGCTAATGGTGGGCAGTGGGATGGGCGCGGAGAAGGGGATCTTGATTCGACGAGGTGATGCAATTCAAACGTTAAAAGATGTCTCTGTGTTCGTTTTTGATAAAACGGGTACGATTACGAAGGGTAA
>JAOZHK010000233.1 GCA_026014905.1 Candidatus Bathyarchaeota archaeon | reverse complement strand
CTGAACTTTCGTCCCTTTTTCCCCGTGAAGCAGCGGAATACGTGTATGTGAAAGTCGCGTGTGGCTGTGAGATTTTATCCTTTATCGTGGGATGGCTCACCATCTTGACGGGCGTCATCTCAGTAGCTGCAGTGGCATTGGGATTTTCAGGCTATTTTCATGCGCTGTTTGGTGTACCCCGTGAGCTGGTGGCGTTGCTCTTGATTGGGGGGTTGTCAGTGATCAATTTCATAGGGATCAAAGAATCCACGAGAATGAATGTGGTGTTTACAGCTGTAGAGTTGGCGGGGCTCATTTTGATCATTGTGCTTGGTGTGGGTCGATTCGGGACCATTGATGTATTTGATGCGCCACAGGGTGTCTCTGGGGTGTTTGCCGCTTCAGCGTTGATCTTTTTTGCCTATTTAGGGTTTGAAGATGTGGTGAATATTGCGGAGGAGTCAAAGAACCCAAGTCAAACGATTCCCAAGGCTTTGATTTTGTCGGTGGTTATTACGACGGTGCTCTATGCGTTAGTCGCGATTGCCGCTGTGAGCTTGGCGGATTGGCGGGCGTTGAGTACGAGTGCCGCGCCTTTGGCGTTTGCAGCATCCCAGGCGTTGGGAGAGACCGTGTTTAGCGTGATGTCGATCATTGCGTTATTTGCAACGAGTAATACGGTCCTGATTATGTTGGTGGTCGCGTCGCGCATGATTTATGGGATGGCACGCGAAACGGCGTTTCCTCCTATCATCGCTAGGCTCCACGCTACAACGCGAACGCCTTGGGTAGCGATTGTCCTGACAATGATTGCTGCTGGTGTGTTTGTCTTCCTTGGAGATTTAGAACTCATAGCTTCGGTCACGAGTTTTGGGGCGTTCATCACGTTTCTGGCCGTCAATATCGCATTACTGTATGTGCGGCATCGTCAACCGGATGCGAAGCGTCCATTTAAAATTCCGGTGAATGTTCGCGGTTTTCCAGTTACGGGATTTCTAGCTATCATTTCCTGTTTATTCTTGCTGGTACAATTTGATGTCAATGTTATTGTATCTGGATCTGTTTTTGTGCTCGTCGGCTTTATAGTGTATGGACTGACAAAAATCCGATGAAACAGTAATACGCAAATAGCTAGCCTACTTCGTGTTTTTCTTATTTTGGTTTACGCGCGCGCGTCTAGGTTTAGATACCTTATGCTCGACTCAGACGAGTTCAATGATGCTCTATCATGTGGATGACCCCCCAACAAATCACAACAGTCGAAGCAGAATTATCATGACATATAGAGAAGGTATAGTCACACACGTATCCTGCACTCCATATTTAAGAGCTCTCATCGTTTACTGTGATCGTGAAATTCAGGGCTTGCTTTGGACTACATTTCATAAGTACACAATTACGCTTTTTATAGGAAATAATAATATACTTGTTTAGTATTATCTTTAAATCCCCTTTATTAATGTGGTGATGAGATGTTTCTTGGCGAGCATACCTTTTGTTTTTATAATTCTGTCAACCAGAAGCACTGTATTTTGCTTTCTAATTTGGTTTATGGGATAAAATCTGGTTGCTCTGCACTATACATCGCAAGCGAAGAGAGCGTAGGTGCGGTTAAAGCTGAGCTGGACAATTTTGGTTTAAAAAGTGATGATCCTCAGAAACTAAAAATTGTGACTAGCCACGAATGGTATACACCGGATGGAGATTTCATTGAAAAACGGGTTAAAGATCAGTATCGACATTTAATTGACAATGCTATAGATAGTGGATTTGCAGGATTGTATGTTTCAGCTGATGCATCAAATACATTTGACTACCTTTCTAAAAAAGGCATGACAAAAGCATGGATGGATTATGAAAACTCTTTGGGTGCAACATTCAAATTACCAATGGAAGCCATTTGTGCATATAGAGTCGAACAAATAAAATCAAACGGTCAAATGTTACTCCAACTTGTTAAAAGCCATAAATATACTATTTCCCCTAACACTGAGAAAAGAATCTTAAACGATCAATTGATTCGAAGTACTGTTTTTCACCAATTTAAAGGAATACAGCGCGCGCGCGTAACCACGCTAATCTCAGAATCTTTAGATAACTATGTCCTTACACAAAACCTAGGCACTCCTAATAATGTAGTCTTCTGGAATTTGATAGAGACAATTCTAGAAGAAGATTCGCATCTATTCGCCAACATAGAACATAATATTATGAAAGAAATTTTCGCAAGAATAGACGTCTAAAGCTAGCTTATATAAAAGGTGAATTGGTTGTCCAAGCAAATTAAGAGAAGGAGGACTCGGACAATTACACATACTTTTCGTATTCAACAGGAGTGGGATGACGTCCTGGTGGAAGAAGCTGAGAGGCAAGGGATAAGTGTAAATCTTTTAGTTAACAAGATTTTCCGAAAATACGCTCTTTTCACTAGGTGGGTTGACAACGCAGGTTTCCAAAGTTTTTCACCACAAATGTTCAAAGGGATTCTAGAGGAACTATCCCCAGACAGTCTAGCAAAATTGGGCACGACATCGGGCGCTTCGGATGTCATAGATATTCTCAGCATAATGGGACGACCCTTAAACTATGAATCCTGCATAGAATTGTTGGCAGAATATTTTGGAGGCAGTGATTTTTTTAGATGGTTCAACTGTTTTCATCACGTCCTCGGGAACCAACATGTTTTCCACCTACAACATAATCTTGGACGTAAATGGAGCATATACCTGAAAGCATATTTGCTTGCTGCTCTGAGGTCATTTACTAACATTGAGGTCGAGGCAAGGATCTACGACTTTGCACTAAACCTAAGTCTCGTCTCCCGAACTAAACCGAAGGGATTTCTAAAAGACTAACCATTGAAACGGTTATAGATGATCTGATTACGTCTGTTTTTCACGATTCTTGAATTTCAACACTAGATCGAAGACGTGGAACACTTGTTCAATAGTTATCTGAACTTGCTCGATGGCTCGGCCTACTTGCTCTGCTATCAGTTCGTATTCTTCAATTTTTTCAAGAGTAAACATATTATCTCTGGGATCGTTCATTTGAATTAAACCGAGATTATCATTTTTTCCCGGAATAGGAATCAGAGCCACTGATTCATAGCCGAAATGATGGCATGTGTCCCGCGTTCGACCAATCTCTCGCCGTTCTTCGTCCGTTAGTGTGTTGAGAAGCTGGGTTGTGCTGTTCGTCCAGAAACTACCCTTCTCTGTGAAGAAAGAAAAAGTTGGATTGAACCGTCTCTTGAGGACGTTTCCACACATGCACTCTACAAATGGAGTGCCGTCGACATCAAACACGAGATTTCCCTCTTCATCCCTGACATGAAGGCTATTCTCTCTTTCGATAAAGAAATCCGAGAAATTCTCGTGAAGGAAATATGGGAAATTGGCATCCTTATGTAGTCTAATGGCAACGCTTTCACAGCCTACCAGATTATAGATTTCCCTTAGAGTTCTCGATAGCACGGGTTTGAGAATATCAAAATCCTGGGACTTCTCTATCATAAATCTCTACTCTTAAACATTTTTTCCTATATTCTTAATGAGATAACTAGGATAATATACTGGCTACCACGACTAAAACAGGACCTATGATTAGACCAGACCAACTAAATAGTCCTGAAGCTGCTAAGATCAGTAGTAGAATCCTATCCCTCAAAGAAGCTGTTTTTGCATTCAACCCAATTTTCCTGATAATGACAACTCCAAGAAGTATGGGGATTAAAACGAAAATAAACGTCAACGTAACTAACAAATTGTATTCAGCACCATTTAAAGCGACGATCATTTGAACGAGCACCATAACGCCGCTTCCGAGATACAAAAGGCCGGCCAAGATACCTAATAAGCTGCGTGCACCCCTCACTAATCTACACTTCCATGCTATTACAATAAATCCTATGATCAAGGTCACAAGCATTGGCGTAATAATGAAGATAAACGATTGTCCTTCCCATTGATGAATTTCTATTACATCTAATGGAATCCGAAGCCACTCTACAAGGGTAAACTCTTCTTTGTAACCTATAGCGATTCCGAGTCGGCCTTCTCCCGTCGATTCATAGATGGTGAAGTAATATGTTCCATCTGTTTGAATTTCCTTGTCGAAGTCAGCGAGGTAAAAGTAACTGGTTGGAGTAAAGGGTTCGTATTCAGGTTTCTCTGGGCGCTGCGCTTGAATAACAATGAATCCCGCGTCGTTTGGTACATCAATAAATTCAGGCAATATACTATCTGAGGTGATATCCGAACCCATTACTATCAAATTGGGTAGGAAATTGGGATCTTCCGTTGTCGGGACATACAAGCTGATTCTCAGATGCTCCCCAGACTTCAATTGAAGCTTAAAATATTCAGGTTCATTAGTCTCATGTAGCTCTCGATATAAGGTCCATGACTTTGTAGGATTTGGAATTTCTAACGCGGTCTCTAAAGTATGATTTTCATGTCCTGGTTTTAGAGGAGTGTGGGCTAAAGCAATGGGAACCCCCATTGCCAGCATCAAGGAAATAAGAGCGATCATGGCGAATCTCTTAGCTAATGAGAATTTGAATTTGGCCTGATTTCTCATGTCATATACCTCTCTATTAGAAGGGCGAAAACTCTCCTATAAACACAAGCTCGCGCGTTGTATCAAATGCAAGACACCAGCAATTGCATTGAAACTTTTCAAATATTCGAATGAAATGGGAGAACTAGCGATTATTTCCTGTCTTTTCCTAGAATCCATATCAGATCATATCTCTTCTAATAATTAATAATCGAAAAAATGGGGAAAGGGTATTGAGGCTAAGCTGGTTTCAGTTTAGCTCCACATACTGAGCAGGTGCCTATATCAGTAATTTTGGGTTGTTCAGGAACTTGTTTCTTACAGAGACCACATGTCGGCATTTTTGGTATCCTCGTCTATCAAGTTGTCATTTCAATTTATAAGTTGGTTGTTTACTTTTGAGTGCTTTGTCTTGCAGTGTACACGTCCTACTTAATAATATCCTTCAAATCTTTGTAACGAGGGGAATTCTCTGGCAGATAATGTCAGTAGTTTAGTATCGTCAAACGTAACGAAGGTTGTTAATGAAACAAATATCCAGCAGACGCTTGCTTTGAAGACATGCACGTTGTTTCAAGTAGTCTTTCTAGGGGACGATGATTTGACCGTTGACGTAGCGGAGACCCGAGACATCGACTTTGAGGAAGTCTTAGCTTGCGTGAAATTAGGGGGATCAGTGTTCATAACTAGCAAGCTGCAGGGAGAAGATCATTGTGGTTGAATTAGTTGGACTCATCGGTGTTATCACAACAATTATAATTATTCGCAAGATCTTAGCAGTGCTTCAAAAAATTACATTCGAATGATTGAAACAATGAGTTACTTGACATATATTTTAATACACGCTATCACGCGCGCCTCCTCCCCCTCAATGACAGAGGTTATGCGCCGAGATGGGGCGCTGTAAACAAATACCAATAAAAAAAGGAAAAGGAAACTCAAATGAATAAAAAAATTCTTGCATCACTAACGATCATCGCCATTATCGCAAGTGTTTTTACAGTAACTTCAATTGTTATCCCAACGTTTGCAACCGATAACGATGCAGGCATTTCTATGGTCGCCGCAACAAGTGAAGACACTAACCAAACCACAGCCAACACGACAAGTGAAGACACTAGCCAAGCTTCTACTGAAGACGTCTGTGAGCCTACTCTCGTCGACGTCGCCCTCGCCGTCAATAGCGACGGTGACTATGCGGGCCTCTTTGACACCCTCATCGCCGCAGTCTTAGCCGCCGACCCCGCTGTCGTGGAAACCCTCACCAGCTGCGATCAATACACCGTCTTCGCGCCAACCGATGACGCCTTTGCCGCTCTCGGCCTTACCCCTGACACCGTCGGCAGCGTCTCTCAAAGCCTCCTCACCGACATCCTCCTCTACCACGTCGTCAGCGGCCGACTAGACGCCAGCACCGTCCTTGGCATGGATCAGCTCTGCACCCTGAAACGCGCAGCCCTCCATCAAAGCGGAGGTGTCCTCACCGACCAGCTCGGACGCGGGGCGACCATCATTGTGACGGACGTCGAAGCCGCTAACGGCATCATCCACGTCATCGACGCCGTTGTCCTGCCCTGCGAAGCCCAAAGCCTTATCCATTGACCCGTATCTCATAAAAAATCATTCGAGAGTACTGAAATGGTTTAAAAAATCTTTGAATTAAGAAACATAATATGGAGGTGAAAATATGGTCAAGTGTGGAATTTGTGGAGCCGAGGTACCAAATCAGCCCAGTGTAACGGCTGAAGGTCGATGCTCAATTTGTAACGTGAAACTCAAGCCAGCATAATATGCACGACAAAAACATTAGTCTGGATATTAACAACCGGAATTTCATCTTTTTTTTTATCAATCAATTATTTCAATTAAATGATTTTTCTTTATCAAATTATTATTTGGATGTTTACATTTGATTGCAATATTTGTATATTGTATACGTCCAGCTTAAGTATCAGTTCGATGAATCTTTGATGCAGAGAAGGAAGCTAGATGCCCGATAATGTTAGTGGTTTGAGTGGAACCCAAGATCTAGTCACGGTTAGTTCTGAAACAGAAAACCCACATTTACCGAACAATTATGGAGATTTTGAGCTGTTCTTTTTTTCTAATAAATTACTATGCTATGAAAAATGTCAACATGAAAAATGTCAAGGCATAAACGAATATTGTCACTTTTGCTTAAAGATATGCTTAACTTGTGACCGGGATAGACTGAACAGAATCTTAAGCGTTTTCGATATAGCTAGCTAGCGATGATGGCTGCAGTTGTAGCTGCTGACGTTGCTGCTGTTGCCGTTTTACATCACTTAGTAATCATTTATTTGTGTATAATGTGGATGAATGGTCACCGTAACTTGTTCTAGCCTCGAAACGCGACGCCTATACTGATGATGTGTTGACACTTCCGACACACATACGCGTAATGTGTCGTCATGTTTCCACGAAAATTGATATCCTCAATATCATTGTTTCCAATGATGTTGTGGCAGTGGGGACATTTACCTAACGTCAATCATGATCCACTTGATTCTCTGTTCATTATGTTTAATCTATAAAAATCATGCTCCGCAATTGTTAGATAATATACTTGATTCACGGTTTTTTTAAAAAAATATCTTAAATCGAATATATGACGCGCATAGCTACGAATCTCAGATTATTAACACTGATTTCACTGTTGAACGAAACAATAAAAAAAATAATTCGTAGGAAGAAAAATGAGGAGAGGGAAATGACTTCAAAGTATAGTCTTAATCAAAAAGGGGCAGTTGTAACTGTAACTTTCGCAGCGGTTTGGGCTTTGTTGTCCATGGTAATAGCTATCGACATGGGATTGCAGTAACCTACTGCTTTGGCAATATTTGGAGTAATGACCATTATAGCTTGGGTTTTAGTACCACTATATATCAAAAGAGTAAAGGCAGCATACGTTTTAGGAGTAGTTCTTATTGTTCTTGGTTTGGAGGGGTTATTTTCAAGTCCAGGTGATCCCCCGTGGTATACTTTCACGGCTCCAATTAGCATAAATAAAGAACTTTCTTTTGTAATTGACTCGCTCGTGGGAATATACTTTAGTGTCAAATCTTTAAGAGAAATTTAGGTAATATCAAAGCTAGCTAGCTATATGCATAATTAATAACGTTATATGCATAATTA
>JAOZHK010000214.1 GCA_026014905.1 Candidatus Bathyarchaeota archaeon | reverse complement strand
AATGTATCGTTGGCACTCATCAGCGACAACGATATCAAAGGGAAACTCGGTGATCACCTTGGTTAAGTCTGGGATGGGGTTGTCCTGGCTTCGAGCCACCTGCAAACTTCGTTCATAGGGTTTCAGATGATCGTTAAAAAAATGTTTGAGGCGTGGAAACGACAAACGCATTATTCCACACTTTCAATGTATCTCGTATCTTGGGAGGCATGCCTCCTGAAATAAAAACGGCGTCAACACCAAGTTGTTCCCGTGCGAAGAGCGTTTGTTGGAACCCGAGTGGGATGGACGGAGTGAGAAACAATACACGTATTGGTGCCTTCTGTGACTCCACTTGAAGTCTCGCGCCAGCCAGATAGGTCTTTCCCAAACCAGTAGGTAACCCCAATATGAGATCTGCTTCGCCCATCTCATGAAGAATACGCTACGCGCGCGCGTTGAAGGCGCGATTAAAGCCATCACACCGTTTCTGGCTGGAGCAGTTATTGAAGCCTTTGATATTTGGACGTTGTTTCCCTTCAGTTTCTTCTTTGTCGTTGGAAGCATCATAATAATTCAATTTCTACGAGATAGCTAGCAAAACAAACAATAGACACGTGTTTGAAGTCTTAAATCCCAGAGTTAGCTAGCTAGAATACAAAAATCTCCCAAAATATTAATGACATGTTTAATTGGCATCTAGTGTCGTGATAACAAAAAAGGAAGTGAATACTAGCTAGCTCTTAACGTTCCTGTTTAAGAGAAATGAAGTAATGGAACATCGTTATTCCTAACAAGAGAAGGCTTGCACTGAGATAAATTAATCGAAATGATGTTCCCAACCGTAGAAGATACGCGACTAATGGCCCTAAAGCTGATCCAATATCAACCCAGTTAGCATACGAACTTATAACTGATAGACGATTGATCTGCTGCGCTGCCAGATCACTTGCTACGGTTGCTAGAATCACTCCTAAGGATGAGGATGCGATGAAGGCAAATGCCACCACTAGCACAATAACTTGTATTGATTGAGTAATACCAAGCACCATCATACTGCATGCCCCAAATACCGAGACTAGAAAGAGTATCGTTTGACGGTTGAGAAAATCACTGAGGGAACTAATGAACGGCGCGACCGTGAGTCTACTGATGCGTCGAATAGCTACAAGAATACTGCTTAACGTTGCAACACCAATAGTGAAACCAATAAGGGTAACAGAACCCGCACCTATTTGCTCGAATAAATACAGAGATATTGTCGAGGTTAGGATGCTTTGAATGAGGAGGTTATTCATGGTAGTACTCAGTCCCACTCTTAACATCCGACTATCTCCAAAGAATCGGGTTAAATACCGTGCAGGCATAGGTCGCGGTCTGGACGACGTGACACCTTGTCGACCCGCATCGAGTACTTCTACATCGTGTAACAACAGAGATAATAACGTCCCAATCGTACCACCTGCGGCTAATACGAAAACAGTGAAACGAAAACCTACCTGATCAAGGAAAAAGCCGCCCATCAACGTACCACCTAAAGAACCTACCACAGAAATAGACTGATATATTCCCATAGCTTTCCCTCGTTGCACACTCGGAACCACCGTGACATAGAGGTATCCCGGCAACCGAAGAAACGACCAAGCAATACCCCAAAGAACTCTTAATATAAAAAAGGGACTAAACCCATACACTAATCCATAACAAAACGTCACAAGCGTTCCCAGAGCACTCGCCACGACAAACGGTCGTTTAATACCATACTTATTATAAATGATTCCAGCCCAGGTATTTGAAAAAAATCGGATTAATCTATTGACACTTAACAGAATCCCAACCGAAACAAGATTCAATCCAAGTGCCTCGAATTGAAGAGGAAGACCAACATACAGAAATGAGTCTCCGAGAAGCGAACCAGCGACAACACAGGCGATAATTACATCAGATCGGTTCTTCCGAATCAAAAGTTAATACACATCGACAGTTACCAAGACACCTCACTATCATAACAAACCAGGCTTTATTTCTTTACGTCACAAATCAAGCTAGCTAGCTGTGCGCGCGCGCGTTTGGATTACCTCTGCAATGAAATTATCAAAAGATGACAGAGAAACCAAGTATAACTGTGTAACCCTCTTTTTTCATGTTTAAAGTCTTTAAATCCCAGATCGCATTAATATATAGACAGCAATAGATTCTTGACAAGGTGATAACAGAGATTGCCATATGTCAACAATCATGGCGTGAATATTCACTATCAGGTGGAAGGACAGAGACCTGATCTCGTGCTCCTGCATGGCTTCACATCCACTCTACGCGCGCGCGTACACCCGAATGGCAAAGATAAAGAAAGTACACGCATCAGATTGACTTAACGGATGGCATTTTTCACACTATGCTTGCCTCGAAGCGCGCGCGTAGAATTCTCAATATGAAGCAGTGTATTTGTGTATATCCCAAAGATATTCGGGTACACTTTGGAAGGTATTATAATAACCTATACGCGTGTGCGGAATCTGGTTATCTGAACGCGAGATGCAGGATGCTGATCTGTTGAACAACGATCTAGCTAAAAAGATATTAAGAAGATCTGTAGAATCATCAACACTTAAGGTGTTGTCATATGCGTGCATTTATTCTGGTGAATACGGACCCAAGTTATATGGATGATGTGCGTCAAGAACTGTTAGCCATCGATGGTGTCCTTGAAGCACATATGCTGTATGGAGCTGTTGACATCATCGCTATAGTGCAATCGGATACTATGAAAGAATTAAAAGAAATCCTCTCTTGGAAAATCCGAAAGATCGAGAAAATCCGTTCGTCTCAGACATTGATCACAATGGAATGATTCGCGATAGCTTAACATACGCGCGCGCGAAGAATCGATAATGTGCAAACAACAATCAAAATCTACGGATCCATTTATCGAGTACTGTTGCCCTAAATGTGGCCAAGTATGTACAGAAAACAGAAATGCAACAGGGTTTCTGTATCAAATGTGACCTGGGATCTAACTAGTTACCTTGACTTCTCCATGCTTTACGATATGGTCCCCATGTTCGTGTTCGCGCCTTATCCTTCTCAGCTTTTCTCTCTAATATCTTCTCTTCTAAGACATCTTCTGTCACAGTCTTTCTATGTTTCAAGTCCGAAAAAGTAATTTGCAGAGCACCCTGCTGAATCATTTCATCGATAGCGTTATGGCTATCATGAGGTTGGATATTGACGCCACGGCTTCCATCTAGCAATAGAAAGGTTTCATATCCATATTTCAGTGCATCTACAACCGTGTTCTTTACACAATAATCGGATGCAAGTCCGCCAATGAAAACCCGTTTAGTGTGATTCTTCTTTAGACTCTCTGCAAGATCTGTGTCATCGAATCCCGAATATGCCTCTTTGTCTGGATTTGTAGCTTTGGATATGATTTGCACTTCAGAATTGAGGCCCAGGTCAAAGTGAAACTCTGCACCTTCACTATCTTGGATGCAATGGGGAGGCCAACTACCCCCGAACATGGTGAAGGATATATGGTTGGGTGGATGCCAGTCTCGGGTTGCATAGATGGGTGCTCGGGCGTGGTCAAACACTTGCATGTACTGGTTGAGGACTGGAATAACTTGGTCACCATCAGGTACGGGCAGAGCACCACCTGGACAGAAATCTCGTTGAACGTCAACGATAATAAGTGCATCTGAAACAGTAATGCTGATTCCTCTCTGTTCTTTCATATCTTAATCCATACTCCTCTTTTCGTAAATGACTTGGATTTCTGAAAGCTCAAAGACATGTTTTCTCCAAGAGATACGCGCGCGTTTGATATTCATTATGAATGATGTTTGCTTGTTGGTAGCGCTTCTTCTGTTAGTCGTTCGTCTGGGATTCCAAAGACCGAGGCAAGGTATTTTAAGTATTCATTGTCGGTGCACATTTGTTTTCCAGTCGAATCCGATATCTTCGCTACGGGTCTCTCATCACACTTGGTCATCTTAATCACAATATTCGGTGCACTAAATCCCATATCATTCGTCAGATTGGTCCCAATGCCAAAAGAGCAATTGATGTGATCTGAAAATGTATCGTTAATTTCCATCGCTTTCACTGGCGTCAATCCATCACTGAATACCGCAGTTTTGAGACGTGGGTTAATCCCTTTTTCTTTATAGTGGCAAATTAGTTTGTTGCACCAGAGAAATGGGTCGCCTGAATCGTGTCTCGCGCCATCAAACAATTTTGAAAAATAGAGGTCAAAGTCTCGGAAAAACGCATCCATGCCTAAGGTATCTGAGAGTGCAATACCGAGTCGACCCCGATATTCATCGGCCCACATCTGAAACGCGTATTTTTGGCTATCGGATAATCGGACGAGCGATTGCATGGCTTGGATGTATTCGTGAGCCATGGTTCCAATTGGAGTGATCTGATGTTGTCTGGCGAACATCACATTACTGGTTCCGATAAATTTGCGTGGTACGGTTTTTTTAAGGTGTGAGACGACATGATTTTGCCATTCTACACTATATCGTCTTCGGGTCCCAAAATCCACAAATTGAAACGGTTTACGATACGTCCGCAAAGTGTCTGCTTTTTCAGCAAGTCTCTTGTGACCTTCTTTAATGTTTCCTTTCCTGTGACTGTATAATTGACTGATAATCGCTAATATGGGGGTTTCAAACAAGATTGTGTTTAACCATGTTCCCGTGATTCGAATTTGTAATTGTCCATCTTTTTCAAAGATGGTCACGAATTGCCTATTTAAATTAAAGATGCGTAAGAATTCAATGTATCCATCTGTGAAGAAGGGAAATTGGTTTAAATATCTGAGTTCATCTTCCTGGAATCGGAGTGTGCAGAGATCATTGATTTCTTGTTCAATGGCATCTTGATATGGCAGCAGCACTCCCGAATGAAGGTTTCGGCATTTGAACGCGTATTCAACTTTCACATCTGTGAAGCGGTGAAAAACACATTGCTGCATAGTTAGTTTATAGAAATCTGTGTCTAAAAGTGAGTTAATGATCATGTGAGTTCACTATGCTATATATAATGAAAAAGTAATGACAATAAAAGCTAGCTATACGGGTGCGTGTTCGCTAGCTTATTTGCGGGGTTTCATTATGATTCTTGCGTCAATTTTATCATGATTGATACGATGCGGTGAATAACGATAGTGCCCACTGTGATTATGCCGAGGAGACTTATTACTTCAAACATGTTTCTACCCACTATTTACTTGTGATGAATACTGAGCCTCCTAGCTTGACACACGCTATGATTTCCTCAAAATCTAGATGTTGTGCTTCCATGACATTGACGGTCTGATCGTCCTCGCCGAGAAATATGGTTTGGATCATCTGCTCGTATTCGTGGATTTGTTTCTGTTCCATGATGAATTCTTTCCATGATTAGTTATGATTGTGCCTCACTTGTCAAAAAAGGTCGGAAACTGCCCTGACGGATTCGTAGATTTCTTTCCGCGATTAATTGTTTGTGCTGAAACATTTTTTCTTCAAGCGTCGACCGAATTCCTTCATAGGCTTGTGGATTGCTTAAGACATATGCAAGATTACTTAGAAAACTAATCTCCCTTTCAATCAATGATATCATTTCAAGTTCGGGGTCTGTTTGCCTTTTCATAGTTTGTGAGACGACTATCATTTTTTCCCCTCATAATTCCAGTTCCATGTTGCTGTGTTTTCGCACATCTTGTCTGCTTTGGCTAGGTGTAGTTTCCCCAACAAGCGAGCTTCACAAAGGGTAAATGGCTTTACCATAACATTAATATTGGTCAAAAAACTGGAAAAAAGTGGTCATATAAAACGTATCTGAAACGACGATGCGACCTGTGCCAAGTCTTCTATTCCATCCCTTTCTTGAACAAATTATTTATGATATAACCGTGTTATTAACATAAATGACAATGACAATTTTGCCAGGGATATAACTCGTTGAATATAGGGTTTTTTAGATGGAGACGAATAAACATTTACCTCATCTGAACTCGGATCGTTTTCTTCAGACTGTTTCAGATGCAATACTCGCCCTGGATCCAGATTTGAATATTATGGGTTGGAACCGCGCTGCCGAACGTATGTATGGATGGAATGCTGCCGAAGTCATGAACAAATCTTTTGTTGAAGTAACTGAGGTAAAATATCTTCACGATTCACAAGAAGACGCTATTCACAGACTTTTTGAAACGGGGTTTTGGAGTGGTGAAGTCATCCAGAAACAAAAGACCGGAGAAAACGCACATGTTCGCACCTCTCTTACCTTAATAACAAATGAAAGTGGAACTCCCGTTGGGATAGTCGCGGTTAACCACGATCTTAAGCATCACAAGAATATTGAAGCCGAATTAGTTAGTTTAGTTCAATTTCCCTCTGAGAATCCAAACCCTGTCCTCCGAATCGCACACAATGGATCTATCGTTTTTGCTAACGCTGCTGCTCAAGAAATCTTACACAAATCTCAAGGTGATGCACGCCGATCATTATTGGAACTATGGAATCAATATGCGAAAAAAGCACTCCAATCAGGGCTTCGTGAGACTGCTGAGATTACACTTGACGACCTAATCTTTGCTTTTGAGATAACTCCCGTACCAGAAGCTAGCTATGTCAATATCTATGGGCGAGATGTCACCGAGCGTATCAAAGCCGAAACGGAGTTGAAAAAGAGTCACTGGACGCTGACAGAGAGAGTTAAAGAACTCACATGTTTGTATCATGCGATCCAAGCTATGGAAACCACAACTTCCCTCGATGACTTAGGTCCTCGAATTATCGAGTTGTTAGTTCCCGCCATGCAGTTCCCAGAAATTACTGCTCCTGTTTTAGAAATTCAAGACGCCCGTTTCACACACCCCAGTTTTAAAACTGGTTTAACACATAATATTCACTCCGACATCGTGTTAGACTCTAAAAAAGTAGGACAATTATCCGTGTATTACACCCTTAACCTCCCATTTCTCATTCCCGAAGAACAGAACATGCTGAACGCGCTCTCCGAAAGCCTCAGTGGGTGGCTCCACCGCAAACACATGGATGCTAAGATAATAGAATACTCTCACAATCTAGAAAATCTGGTTAACGAGAGAACTCAAAAACTTGAGGAAAGCGATGATCATGCCCGAACCCAATATCAAGGTATTCCCATTCCAATTCTAACCTGGCAGAAAACAGATGACGATTTCATATTGATAGATTACAACAAAGCTAACGACGTTCTCACAAAGGGCCAGATCAAACACTATTTAGGGGCGACTGCGAGCACCTTCTTTGAGAAAAATCCTGATATGCTTGAGGATCTATGGCACTGTTACAATGAGCACATTACCATTAAACGGGAACGACTTTATACACTACTGACAACAGGAGAACCTAGATTCTTTGCATTAACCTACGGCTTCATCTCCCCAGACCTTGTTCTTATTCATGTAGAAGATATTTCAGAGCGGAAACGATTAGAAGACGAGCTTCGAGCTTCTGAGGAACAGTATCGAAACCTGTTCCTGGTCGCACGAGATGGAATACTGCTTGCCGACTCATCGGGAAACATCATTTCAGCAAATCCCGCTGCTGCAAGAATCTTAGGGTATGAAAGTATTCAGACTATGATAGGCTCATCCATCCCCGATTTATACTACGATCCTGATCGGCGACGAATCATTATGACTCAGCTCCTGCAAAATGGGTATCTAGACAATTTTGAAGTTAAAATTAAGCGAAAGGATGGGAGTATCGCTGATGTTTTAGCCAGCTCAATCCTTCGAAAAAATCGAGATGGATCCATTGTGCAAATTGAAACTGTCTTCACAGATATCAGTTCCCGCAAACAGGAAGAACGAGATATGCGACGACGACTCATGAAGTTTCAACTCGAGGACGGACGACTCTACTTTGTTCAGGATGACGTGCCGATCCTGGCACAAGAGGCGTATCGCGACCTCCTAAACGCTGGATACGAAGGGATAGCGGTTTCACGATCCACCGAGAGCGATTTTCGACAACTTATCAATGGAGCATACACTTATCATCGACTGACCGAACAAGGCACAGAGATCACGTCACTGAATATGACGACTCTTCATCAACTCTTTGTAGAGCATCCCCGTAATACCGTGTTTCTTATCGATTGTTTAGATTATCTATCCATTAAAAATGGATTTGACGAAGTTCTGCGTTTCGTTTATTGGCTCAAAGACATTGTAATTATGAATGGAAATATAGGAATTCTAGTTGGAGATCCTGCAATTTTTTCGAAAAACGAATTACATGCATTTGAAAAAGAGATGCTCCCAATTACTGTTCGGAATCCTCAGATTCCAGCTGACCTCTTGGAGATTGTGCACTTCATTCATCGACAAAATGGGTTTGGTATCCAGCCTAAATATGCGGATATTCAACGCTTCCTTGGTATCAGCAAACCGACAACAAGTAAACGCATTCAACAATTAATCGAAAACGGTTATGTTCGAGAGTTTGCTCGGGGAAGCCGTAAATGTCTCCAGCTCAGTTATTCTGGAGTCCGACTGGTGAGTAGTTAATCACACTCGTTGGCCAAATGCCCCTGGACACGTGATGAAGTGAGTGACCGTGCGCACCCGGGGAACTGTTAAGTCATCTAGAGGTTTTACTTCTCTTGCCCTTTTACCCGTTTGTGCGTTGCGTTAACTCGCTATGGTTATTACAGCTGTTGGACAGGCTAATTCGGCATCATAAGCTCTTTTAATTTCAGTATCGTCAAAGATTCCTCGGGAAACGCCATTCTCCTGATGTCCGTTCGCAATATGAGATTTTCCATCAATTCCAGACTTAAAATGTAAGGGATCTAATGCATAACAAACTCCACAGGAAATACAATCATCAAGTCTTATTTCGATATGATATTGAGACAAACTATCTCCTACATTCAGAGTGCGTAGTAATAGTTTTCGACAAGTCGACGAGTACCTCGACGTAATTGCTCTGAGAGAGTTGATGATGCGATTCCAAGTTTCTGGGCGAGATTAAACAAAGTGATTGAACGTGGGTAATTAAAGAATCCAAAGGTATTTGCGAACCATAAGGCGCGTTCCTGTTTATTGGTTAAAAGGGTGTCCTTAGCTGTACCATTACTCATTTCCAAGATTCTGAGTTTCAATCCTGGAGTCTCTAACGATGAAATAATGTTTTGAAAGTCATGATGTTCAGGCACCATGAAATTATAGAGTATAGTATCTTTGTTGACGCTTGCACCGGTGATTTGAAAGGAATTATTCGATATTATAGTCTGACATGCAAGGCAATCTTCACTATCAAACCATGCTAATGTATGGCCCTTATGGTTATTATTGATTGATTGAAATTGTTGAAGAGAGCTTGGAGGAATCTTGTTTGTTGGGATTCGTATTAGATGTCTGATGATGCCGTTTGGCAGTCGACGGATATCAACCAATGTTGGCTGTTCGATGTTCTGTTCAGCAAGGTGCTGGAATACTTTGCATGCATGACTTTGCAGTTCAAGGGATATGGTGAGGGGTGGACCGAGTTCTTGGTTCATGGTTGTAACCTCATTATATGTACTTCGTTTTCAGTAAGGGTACTGTGCGCCTTGACCAAGAGATTAACTTTGGTAAAATAATTGGGCAAATATGGTAATACTAAACATGGGTGCACGGAATTCAGTCATAAGTTAATTACTACTGTCGAAATCTTTTTTCATCATTTGAACTGCATTGAGGGCTGCAAATGTTGATGATTCAAGGCTTGCAGCTGCCGGTTCTATGGTATTGATGTATGTTAAACCTTGATCTAGGCTTGTTGGAGGCAGGGTCTCGATTGGTTTAAAAATCGGATACGCTGAAGTCCACACATGGTCCTGGACCAGCTTCCCTTCATTGAGAATTTCATGCTGAAATTCGCTTGGAAGGGGCTTGTTGGACCTTACGACGATGATAGTTTCTTCTTGAGGGGATTTGTAAATATTAAGATGAGTGATAGGGTCTGCTTCAGCGGTTGTGAGAATGAGGGATGGGACGGAATCTGCATCATTGAGATTGAAATAACGCGGGTTAAATGAACCCTTCAATACTTTGACGTAGACGCTGTGAAATGTCTGCGTAGCCCATTTCGCGAGCGAGACGCCATCGAATTGAATTTCTGCGATTTCGAGAGGGGCGGCAATAAGAACTCCATGATGCTTGGCTGCTTGAGTTTCCGTTGATACTTGATATAAGTTATCAGAAGTTTTCTCTATAGTCGTCACCGAGTTACCTACTTTGAGAGTAGGATTTGATGCTTTGACAAGTCTACTAGGTAGGGATGAATTACCATCTTTGAGACTATAACTTTTTTCACTATATGCCCCAAGTAATGCTGAAATGCCCGCAAATCCCGCAAGATTTGCATTCTGAGAATAAATGATTCTAGTAATTGGCGTAACGATTTCGTTGATCAGGTCTCTGCTGATCCCGTGCTGTGTCAGGATTTCATCAAAAGATTGGCTGAACCAATAATCGAGGCCACTTTTTTGAAAAAGGTTCTGAATATCGGATGGGTTGTTCCGCTGTTGATCATATAAGGTTAACACTTGATGCCGGGCGTTTTGGATCAGAGACCGAAGTTTCAATATGCTGAGTTTATAGGTCGAGAGAAGCTGAAGCATTTGTGGGAACGGAGACTGATGTGATTTGAAGATGAATTCCGTACCATTCCAAATGGCGAAACTTTGAGCGTCGTTCCGTGGCCTCACCTTGAAGTCTAAGTCATATATCAAAGTATTGATGGTTTGATTGAGGGAAGTAAAGAATACTGCGCCCAACTCTTTTTTCCCGGACCCTATGGTAGTGGTTAAGATCCGACCACCAATTCGTCTGCTTCTTTCGTACAGCGTGATTTGGGATCTTGGGAAATATCGCCGAATGTAATATGCGGCTGAACATCCTCCAAGTCCTGCCCCTATAATTGCATAATGTACCATTTATGTTCAATCAATTATGGATTGCTTAATAGAAAATAAAGCTAGCTAGTGTATGGCGCTCGAGTTGGCTGTTAGCATTATCTTCTAATGAAAAATTTATCACATTCGCCGTACACGCACACGTTTACGCGCGCTCGTGTTGACCCAACGCGCGCGCGTTCGGGATAGATTTATGTTACACTAATAACATATGTTATGTCATGAGTTCAAATTCTCAATTGACGGTCACCGATGACGGTACACTCACGATTAGGAGTAAACGGTTTAATCCAGCTCCATTGGGCCTAATGGGTTTCGGTATGACCACGATTCTACTAAATTTGCTGAATGCAGAAATCCTATCTCCAAATAGTATGGGCGTGATCCTGTCTCTTGGT
>JAOZHK010000199.1 GCA_026014905.1 Candidatus Bathyarchaeota archaeon | reverse complement strand
CACTTCAAACCTAAAGATCCTAGCCCAGAAGCCCGAGGATTTGTCGAGGCAAGTTATCGAGATGGATTAAACCCCATTGAATTCTTCTTCCATGCTATGGGTGGTCGGGAGGGTCTTGTTGATACTGCAGTTCGAACACAACAAAGCGGCTATATGCAGAGACGATTGATTAACGCACTTGAATTTCTCCGAGTTGAACACGACGGAACTGTCCGAGACTCTCGAGGAAACATTGTAGAATTTGAATATGGAGAAGATGGTATCGACCCAGCAAAAAGCGATCACGGGGCAGCTGTCAATATCAGTCGACTTATCGACAGAATAAAAATCATTACCAAAAAAGGAAAACCCCTTTCACGCAAACAACTCACCGAACGATTAGGAGACATTGATGCGGAATTAACTCCCGCCCTTGCACAAGAATTACGAACCCAGGTTATGAATAATTCTCTCAGTAATGAAGCCTTACAACTTCTCTTACCTATGGTCATCGAAAACTATAGACGCGCCCTAGTCGAACCTGGAGAAGCCGTTGGAATCGTTGCCGCTCAATCCATTGGCGAGCCTGGAACTCAGATGACTTTACGAACCTTTCACTATGCTGGAGTTAAAGAACGAAATGTTACTTTAGGGCTTCCTCGATTAATTGAAATTGTTGATGCTCGAAGAAAACCATCAACACCAATTATGAATATTTACCTGGATGAAGAACACCGAAATAATCGTGAAAAAGCATTATCCGTGGCGAGTGAAATTGTTTTCACGTCTTTAGATGATGTTGCATCTCGAATATTTATTGACCCAATCCGTTCTACCGTCGTTGCAAATCTCAATCCCCAACTCATGGAAACAAGAGGAGTAGCTCTGGAAAGCCTCAAAGAGATCAAACTATCTGGGTGCTCTGTTGAACTTGAAGGTGAATCTCTTTCCTTTACACCTAAAGATGCAAAACGACTGAAAAGAGCATATGATAAAGCCCCCGCAATTTTAGTTAAGGGAATACAAGGAATTCGTCGAGCTTTAGTTTCATTTGAAAATGAAGAATGGAGTATCACGACAGAAGGCTCAAACCTAGCAAAAGTACTCAAAGTACCTGGTATTGACCCCTCGAGAATAACAACAAACGATTTTCATGAAGTCGCCAAAGTTTTGGGCATTGAGGGTGCCCGAAATGTTCTGATAAAAGAAGCAGATGAGGTGTTAATCGAGCAGGGCTTGGACGTGGATATGCGACACATCATGTTAGTTGCAGATATAATGTGTCAAACAGGGGAATTACGTCAAATTGGGCGTCATGGAGTCAGTGGAGAGAAATCAAGCGTTATTGCGAAAGCCGCATTTGAAGTGACGGTCTCAACGCTTGTTAACGCTGCATTAACAGGAACAAAAGACATGTTCAAAGGAGCAACTGAATCAGTGATTGTTGGACAGAACATTCCGATAGGAACTGGCTTAATCGAGTTATATATGGGTCATAAAGCTGAATAAGGAGCTGGGAGCACATGATAGACTTTGATCGACTTTTGAAATCGATAGCCAAATCCGGGAAACTACTTCTTGGAGCTAAAAGCGCAGTGAGTGCGGTAAAAACTGGACGAGCTTTGGCGTTCATTCTCGCTTCAAATTGCCCGTCTGCAATCAAACAGGAAATCGAATCCTACGCAGTACCCGCGGAAATTCCTATCCATTATTATCCCAGTAGTGGTATTGAGCTTGGGATGGCCTTAGGTAAGGCTTTTGCTGTCGCAACAATTACCATTCGAAGTGTATCGGATCCCCAGTTAGTTCAAATGTTGAAGAATCCAAAGACTTAATACACAATGTGAGATTGCTTATAGCAGATTTTAAAGGTAACGTTGAATGTCCCATAAAATACGATTCACAAGTGACGAAATGCGATACATTGCACTTTTTGAGAGCGTAACAGGAGCAGTAGCAACCGATTGCATTATCGATAGGGATCGAGATCGAATCATTATCATTGTAAAACCTGGAGATGCCGGTCTTGCTATTGGTAAACATGGCTCGCGCATCAAATTGTTAAAGCGCATGGTCCGCAAGGACATTGAAATTGTGGAATATGCTGATAACCCTGAGGATTTCATTAAAAACTCGTTTGCTCCTGCACGAATAAAGGAAATTCGAATAACCGATCGTCTTGATAACAAGAAAGTCGCGGTGGTTACGGTGGAAAACAGAGACAAAGGGATAGCCATTGGCAAGAGTGGCAGGACTGCGGAAAGAACAAGATTTCTTGCCAAACGTTATTTTCAAATTGATAATGTTGTGATTCGCTAAGAAAATTAATGGAATTTCAATATCTAGCTATTGTACCATTTACAAGTTTTACCTGGAAGTGAATGGGATTAATGAAGTACTATCGACTTTTGACGTAGAATCATACGTCAGATCTAAATTTTTATATATGTCATTAGAACTCTTGGAGAAAAGGACGTTTCAGATGATTGGAATCATAGCATACGGTGTTTACATTCCTCAGCCACGTATTAAAGCGGAAGAAATCGCTCGTGTCTGGGGACATAACGCAGACCAATATAAATCTGGATTAATGGTAGAAGAAAAATCTGTTCCATCATTAGATGAGGACACCGTCACTTTATCCGTAGAAGCAGCCCGAAACGCGTTGAAACAGATTCCGAATATTGCACCAAGCGAAATTGAAGCGCTTTACGTCGGATCTGAATCCCATCCATACGCAGTGAAACCATCAGCAACAATCGTTGCTGAAGCAATCAATGCCACGCCCATTCTTACTGCAGCTGACCTTGAGTTTGCATGTAAAGCCGGAACCGCGAGTATTCAAGCATGTTTAGGCTTAGTAAAAGCTGGATACATTCAATATGGAATGGCAATTGGTGCAGATACGGCGCAATCCATGCCGGCTGACCCACTTGAATATACAGCAGCAGCCGGTGCAGCCGCGTATATCATTGGTCAAAAACACATTCTCGCGGAAGTAGAAGGAACGTATTCGTTTACACAGGATGTACCTGATTTCTGGCGTCGTGAAGGGTCGGAATATCCTCGACATGGAGGACGTTTTACAGGCGTTCCAGGATATTTTAATCAAGTAGTGAACTGTACTCAGGGAATTATGCAACGCCTTGGTACAAAACCCAATGATTACGATTATGTGGTGTTTCATCAACCGAATGGAAAATTTCCGCTTCGTGCAGCACGGGTTCTAGGCTTTACAGAAGAACAAGTACTTCCTGGACTAGTGGTTCAGCATATCGGTAACACGTATTCAGGGTCCTCCCTCATTGGTCTAGCTGCAGTTCTTGATCAGGCGAAACCGGACGATCGGATATTATTAACGTCTTACGGATCAGGGGCAGGATCGGATTCATTCAGTTTCATTGTTACAGATAACATCGAAGAAAAAAGGAAATTAGCGCCTTCAGTGAGTTTCTACATTCAAAGACGACACTATATCACATATTCCATTTACAGCAAATATTTGAATCACTTCCGGGGTCTCGAAAATGAGTGAACCTTTCATCCATAAAAAACAAGATGTCGCGATTGTTGGAGTTGGTCTTACTGCTTCTGGGGAACATTGGAGTAAAGGACTCCGTGAGTTAACTATTGAGGCAGGATTTGAAGCAGCGGGAGACGCGGGGGTTCGAGGTAAAGACATTGAAATGGTCGTCGTAGGAAATATGTCAGCAGGTTTATTTATGGGACAAGAACATGTAGCCGCCTTGGTTGCTGACTTCCTTGGGCTAAATCCAACATCTGCAATTCGTGTTGAAGCAGCTTGTGCTTCCGGAAGTGTTGCATTCAGACAAGGTTATCTAGCCATCGCTTCAGGATTACATGACCTCGTAGCCGTTGGTGGGATCGAAAAAATGACAGACGTCCAAAACGAATGGGCGACCTCCGTACTCTCTGGAGCAATGGATTTTGAGTGGGAAGCGTATATTGGAGCCACATTTCCGGGGATCTATGCGTTAATGGCTCAACGATATATGTTCGAGTATGGTTTAACACGAGAACAACTAGCAGAAGTAGCAGTGAAAAATCACTACCATGCGAGTTTTAATCCTTTAGCACATTTTCGAAATCGCATTACGACAGATCAGGTTCTTGAATCCCCACTCATCGCTGATCCATTAAGACTCCTTGACTGTAGTCCCATCTCGGATGGTGCGGCCTGCGTTCTCTTAGCCCCTCTCGAACAAGCGAAGAAATACACCGATACGCCAATACTTATCAAAAGTTGTGCACAAGCTTCGGATACGTTAACTCTGTTTGATCGGAGAGATCTCTGTACTTTAGATGCAACTGTTGAGGCATCAAAACAAGCGTATAATGCGGCTAATATTTCACCAAAAGAGATAGACCTCGTCGAGGTACATGATTGTTTTACTATTGCGGAACTCCTAGCTCTCGAAGATTTGGGTTTTTGTAAGAAGGGTGAGGCGGGTGCTTTATATTCAGATGGGCAGCTCTATGTCGGGGGAGCTCTTCCTGTGAATACTGATGGTGGTCTTAAAGCCTCAGGGCATCCCGTTGGGGCGACCGGAGTTAAACAAATTGTGGAATTGGTAAAACAGCTGCGTGGTGAGGTCAATCGTGAGAGACAGGTGAAAGGTGCTGAAGTAGCTTTAGCTCATAACGTTGGTGGATCAGGTGCAACCGCTGTTGTCACAATTCTAGGGAGAGATGATTAAAATTTCGATTCGAGGAGTTCCATTCCATTGGCGACGATATAAAGAACGGTATCGCCTTCTTGGAACTAGATGTGAAACATGTAATAACATCTTTTTTCCATTAAGAGAAATTTGTCCAAATTGTCGGCGAGATGGAAAACCCGTTCCAATAACCTTCTCTGGAGCTGGTAAAGTCTTCACGTATACTGTCATTCGTGTAGCTCCCAAAGGTTTCAAAGCGTATACGCCTTACTTAATTGGTGTGATCCAATTAAACGAAGGTCCAAAAGTAACATCGCAGATTGTAGATTGTCCTCTTGATACCGTGTACATCGGCATGCCCGTAGAGATGTGTTTCCGAAAAATTCGAGAGCAAGGACAACATGGTATTATCTGTTATGGCTTTAAATTTAGACCTGCTTATAACCTTGAAGCTGAATAAACTACACGATAACAAAAGCCATAAATAAAGCGAATAAGATTTACGCAGTAAACCGGTGAAATCAGGCGTTGGGAAAATCAACTAAAGGCCTTTACGCGGCTCGAAGCTTAAAACAACGGAGAAAACATTTTCGATGGAAATATCGATACTTCAAGCGTCGAGGACTTAGATTAGATATTAAATCCGACCCTCTTGAAGGAGCACCTATGGGTCGAGGAATTGTTCTTGAGAAAGTTGGTGTCGAAAGCAAACAACCAAATAGTGCCATTCGGAAATGTGTTCGTATACAATTAATTAAAAACGGGCGACAGGTCACTGCATTTTTACCAGGCGATGGAGCGTTGAACTACGTGGATGAACACGATGAAGTATTGATCTGCGGTATTGGAGGAAGCCGTGGACGGTCTATGGGAGATATCCCCGGAGTACGATTTCTCGTGACAGGAGTAAACGGTGTTTCCTTAAATTCATTAATTTTGGGGAAAAAGGAAAAGCCTATGCGATAAAATCGCGGGTTCTGAGAACACATCATTACTATTTTTCAATTTGCCTAACGGGAAGCTTGGGCTACTCTTTCCATTTCATCTCGTCTTTGGATAGCGAAGCTCCGAGAGTCTCCTGATGCGGCGAACAACAGTTCATCAGCTAAACACTCTTCAATCGTTTTTCGATTTCCAAATGCCGAACGTCGTGCACCTTCCGCGAGGTGTCGTAATGCTAAGTCTACTCGTCGTTGTGGAGAAATATCGACGGCTCGGTGATATGTTATACCGCCATACCCTATTCGTGTTGTGTCTTCACATGGGGCTCCTTCCTCGACCGCCTGAACTAGTACTTCGATAGGGTTTTGTCCACTTTTTAGATGAATGATTTCAAAGGTCATCTTCAAGATGTTAATGGCTTTAGCTTTTTTTCCACAATTCCGACCGTGACGCATCATGTTATTTATCAGGCGTTCGACAATGCTAACTTTCGATTTTTCGAATCTCTGATGTTCGTGTCGTCCACCACTATGAGGAAAGAATATCGGCTTTAACTGAATATATTTTTGCAGACCTTGGTCTTGTACGGAGATCTGATCAAACCCCCATTTCCCAAATAACTGGATCGGTTGATCGGTGGAACGTGTATTTTTATCTGCCAAATAGCTGCACCTTGAATAGTTGCTCTATCTCAAAGGTCCTAATATAAACTTTGTCTATCTTTAAGCATAAAAAATAGCAAGGGCAAAACTTTTTAATACTAGCGTAATGATTTAACTTAAACTCTGTTCAGTTTACTTAGTTATTATAAAGTTGATCGAGTATGAGTAGCGGAAAGCCTCACTTAAATCTCGTGGTAATTGGTCATGTTGACCACGGAAAAAGTACCACCATCGGGCATCTTTTCTATGCAACAAAATCCATTGATGAAAGAACAATAGCAAAATATGAGGAAGAACCCAAACAACTCGGTCGCTCTTCATTTAAATTCGCCTGGGTCTTAGATAAATTCAAAGAAGAGCGGGAACGAGGGTTGACCATCGATTTATCATTCTGGAAGTTTGAGACTAAAAGCCACTTTTTTACAGTAATTGATTCCCCAGGTCACCGAGACTTTATTAAAAACATGATTACAGGAGCTAGTCAAGCCGACGGTGCAATTCTCTTTGTTTCGGCGAAACGAGGAGAATACGAAGCTGGTATGGGTCCTGGAGGTCAAACACGCGAACATGCTTTTCTTGCTAAAACAATGGGCGTAAACCAGATAGTCGTGGCCGTCAACAAAATGGATGACGCTACTGTAGAATGGAACCAAGAACGATATGAAGACGTTCGAGATGCCGCGAAAGATCTTTTGAAGATTACTGGCTATAATATCAATAAAGTTGAATTTATCCCCACCTCTGGTTGGACTGGTGATAATTTGGCAGAGAAAAGCAAAAACATGCCGTGGTATACTGGACCAACTCTAGTCGAAGCACTTGATGCGTTTGAAGTACCTGCAAAACCGGTGGACAAACCTCTTCGAATACCAGTCCAAGACGTGTATACTATCACAGGCGTTGGAACCGTTCCAGTGGGACGTGTTGAGACAGGAGTCATGAAAACGGGAGACCAAGTTGTTATCATGCCTGGAGGCGTGACTGGAGAAGTACGAACTATCGAAACTCATCACGTTGTGATACCCCAGGCAAACCCTGGAGATAATATCGGCTTTAATGTTAAAGGCGTTGCAAGGAACGATATTCATCGTGGCGATGTCTTAGGTCCAGTCTCTAATCCGCCCACAGTTGTTAGAGAATTTATTGGGCAAATTATTGTCATCCATCACCCAACTGCAATTGCAGCCGGATATACACCAGTCTTACATTCTCATACGGTAACAATGGCAACAACTTTCACTGAACTCATTCAGAAAATTGATCCTCGAACAGGACAAGTTGTTGAAGAAAAACCCGCCTTCCTCAAAACAGGTGACTCAGCTCTTGTGCGGTTCCGTCCCCTTCGACCTATCGTTCTAGAGCCTTATTCCAGTATTCCTCAGCTGGGTCGCTTTGCGGTTAGAGATATGGGCACAACTGTTGCAGCAGGTGTTATCCGAAAAGTCACTGAAGCCGTGTAAGCCCTGCATCTTTTCAACACCTTTTTATGTTAGATTTTCTTTATCTCCTCAAAAACACGTCAAATTAAGACTTGTTATAGCAATATCACAATGTGTGAAACAAAAAAAACGTGAGGGCAGAAAACTATGGTTCAAAAGGCGCGAATACACCTGAGTAGTACAGACAAAGACCGCGTAGAAGAGATAGCGAGAGAGCTTAGAGCGATAGCAGAAAAGACAGGGGTTCGCGTTGCAGGGCCCATCCCTTTACCCACAAAGCGATTAAAAGTAACAACGCGTAAATCTCCTAGTGGACAAGGTAATGCTACTTGGGACCGCCTTGAGATGCGAATTCATAAACGATTGCTTGATATAGACGCAAACGAGCGTTGTATGCGACGCATTATGCGAATAAAAGTACCAGATAACGTGTACATCGAGATTACACTCATATAATCAATGCGCATGCACGTTTCAGGCTTGTTGATCATGATCTCCTAAATTTATTTTCGTTGTGCATTTACAGTAGACCTTTATTTTGATTATGTGCTTCGTAAAACAACACTAAGGCACTGAAAAGAGTGAAAGCGATAACAATTACGTCGCGAAAGTTTACCGTCAGAGGCCACAAAAGAATATAGACAATGAGTAATCCAATGCTTAAAGCCCCAAAAATTACGAGTCGTGGGAACACTTTTCCTCTTAAAAATAGAAAGTTTTGTAGTACGTCAAGTTTTGTTTGGGAATTTGCTTGAATTTTACCGAAAGGGGCCATTTCAATTAATTTTAACTCAAGCAGTTTATTGATGTGGTATTGAGCGAGACTTGCACTTGATAAATCAAGACCACGCCATATATCTCGTACTCCGACTGGATTCCTTGAACTGAGGATATAGAGATAAACGCGTCTTGTGGTTCCTGTCACTGAGATTTTTGGGATGTCGTTCACGATACCATCTTCATCGCGAACACACCAGACGAGTTCTTAACTGCTATTGTGTATTTTATTAATAAAAGCAATAAGTTCCTCTTGAGTGGGACTACCACGTGTCTCTTCACGTGTCGCTTTGTAAGCTCCTGCATAATTTGCCTGAATTAACGCTTTTTCATCGTTGTGTTGTCTCATTTTGGCAGCTGCAAAGCTGCCAATAAAGGCGTCGCCACACCCTACTGTATTTACCACTTTCATTCCAATACCGTGGAGGTTAATTGATGGAATAACCTTAACGAGCTCTTCCTGGTTTTTGATTAAAGTGCATCCCCTCGCTCCCTGTTTAACAATACCTGTAATGTCCGCATTTAATGCAGCTAACTTCTGTCCTATATTTGAAGGATCTTTCGTGTTTAAGAGCGTAGTAAATTCAACTTGATTAAGAATAAAATAATCGGTAAATGCTAAGATAGGTGACAAAGTATCAATACCGAGCTCACAATAGATTCCAGGATCCCATATAATAAGAGAGTCGTTTGCCTGTCCCAGCTCAGCTACTTTGAGAGCAGTATTAATCGGTGGGTCCATGATCACAATTACTTCAGCGGCTTTAATCAGGTTCTTAATGGGGGGATCTTGCATAAGCTGGGGTGAAAGGTAACGATTGGCTCCAAAATAGGTGTGAATACAATTCTGTCCGCTTTCGTCAATTATGATATATGCTTGTCCCGATTCTTGGTTGGAAAACATTTGAATTCCGGAAGTGTTTATTCCTTCCGCTTCAAGAATTGAAAGCTGAGTTCTCCCCACTTCATCGGCTCCTATTCCTCCAATGAGGGCTACTTCTTGTTTTTCCATAAGACGTGAGGCAGCTACTGCTACATTAGCAGCAGTGCCACCAGGAACGCGGCTGATCTTGGTGACGGGTACCTCTTCTCCAATCTGTGGGAATCGGCTTAAAAAGAGATTAATATCCCAATTGATGCATCCAATGACAAGTAATTGCCTCATCAAACCTCGCCTTTAGTTGATAACTGATGCCGAAAGACTCAATGTAATATTTAAACACCATATCTATATAACTACTGGAGTAAAATACATTATAAAACTCGTTAAAGACATCTATTTGAGGCTGCCAAGCCATGGGATTCGATAGTTCACGTATACAAAAAAAGTTCGAAGAATTTGCTTACGTTTTGGATTTCCTTCCTCGAGGAAAAATGAGTAGAGGGGCATTTAAAGCAGAGCCAATAGCTCAGTTAGTTGGTGAAAACTACTTCACCTTATTAGAAGCAACGGTTGTTAGAAATCTCACTCTTAATCTAGGCGAGCGTATCTATATTGGGAAAGATTTATACAGAGACAAAGTTAGTCACATCATCGGTCGGATATTATTCAGGAACTTAACCGCTGTCGCTCGAAGCGAGTTATCCCCTATTTTAGAAGAGATAATTAACAAACAAGAAGGACGTTTCGTCGAATTCTTTAACAATACTTCTGCAATTACACCTCGCATGCACTCTCTCGAATTGTTACCTGGAATTGGAAAAAAATATATGTGGGACATTCTGCGTGCCCGGGAACAAAAACCCTTTACCAGCTTTCAAGATATGATAGATCGAACCGAAATTACTGATTCTGCAAAGCTTATCATAAAAAGAATTCTCGAAGAACTTTCAGAGGACCCAAAGTACCGACTATTTACCCGATCGATGTAATTCGCTGACCTCTGACTGTTTAAAAATGTTCAAAAGAAAATTTTAAGGAGATTTTACCTATATTACGAGACGAGGTACGCTAGATGAATGTTGGATTACTTGGCTGTGGAGCGATTGGAAGCAGTCTTGCCGAGGCTATTATTACTGGACAAGCAGGAAATACACAACTTGTTGCCATCTGTGATGTTTATAAAGAAAGCGTCGACGCCCTGTATTCGCGTTTAGGAAAACCAGAGCTCTTTACTACAACTAGTCCCCATGAGTTACTGGATCATGATGCGGTTGATCTTGTGGTTGAAGCTGCATCCCAAGAAACGGTTCGTCTCATTGCAGAAAGTGTGCTAACTGCGGGGAAACATTTAATGATCATGAGTATCGGGGCACTTCGGGATGATGCCTTAGCTGCACAAATCGAAGAACTGGCACGACAAAACGATTTAAAGGTATACTTGCCTTCGGGAGCGATCTGCGGCTTAGATGGAGTGAAAGCAGCTTCAATTGAAACAATATCTCATATTGAAATCAAAACAACAAAACATCCAAAGGGGTTGGAAGGAGCCCCTTACTTAAAGAAACACAGTATTAATCTGTCTGGTTTATCACAACCGACAACGGTTTTTCAAGGAACAGCAAAAGATGCCGCCGAAGGATTCCCTAAGAACGTCAATGTTGCTGTTGCCTTAAGTCTTGCTGGCGCGGGGGTTAACAACACTAAGGTTACGATAATAGCTGATCCCACCGCTACAAGGACCCAGCATGAGATCCATGTTCAAGGAGACTTTGGTGAATTGTATACGAAAGTTCGAAACTTCGTACACCCTAATAACCCTAAAACAAGCTACCTAGCAGCTTTAGCTGCTATTCGTACCTTACGGAAAATTATGGAACCTATTCAGGTCGGCACATGATGCGGCTCACAGCACCGTCTGGTTAATATCTAACGCTTTAGGTGAATGAGTAAGTGAACCTAAAGAAATAATATCCGCGCCTACTTTCGCATATTTGTCAATGTTTTCTAGTCGAATCCCACCAGAGGCTTCGAGTAAGATAAAATTGTAAAGATTGCGCTTTTGTAATTCTTTCCAAATCTCATGAATACTGCGTGGCAACATATTATCAAGCATAATTACACAAGGAAACCCATTTGACGTCTGTGACGATACTTGAAACGTTCTGAAAGTCTCTGCAGCCGTGATAGCTTCGTGACGTGTCTCCACTTCAATTTCGATAAAAGTAGCATTAAGACGAAGTCGCCAGGCCCTACGTAAAGCTTCTTCAACGTAATTAGTCTTATATCCAATCTGTTTCAACTCGTTCAGATGATTATCTTTAATCAGGATCGCGTCCCATAATCCCAGCCGATGCGTTCCCCCCCCTCCAAGAACCACGGCTTTCTTATCTAAAAGAGGCCAATGAGTTTTTCGCGTAGCTACAACTTCTGCGGTGCTGCCTGCCTTTCGAAGGGCACTAATACATTGCCAAGTGGCTGTTGCAATACCACTCATTCGTTGCATAACTTTAAGACCCGTTCTCTCTGTTTCTAACAATAGATTTTCAGCACCTGTTACTTCACACAAAACGTCTCCCGACTGGATGCTCTCACCATCTTTTTTTCGGGGGTCAACCTTGAGATTTAATTGATTGTAAAACCAAGTAATCTCTTCTAGACCAGCTACAATGCCGGGCTCTTTGGTTTGGATTATCGCGGTAGTGGGTCTTCCTTTTGAACCGAACAAAGCATTACTCGTTAGGTCTCCGATTCCACGATCGTGGTCAAGAATGTCAAGTGTAAACCTCCTGACCCATTTTTTATATTCTGGATTAGCTAGAGACAATGTAGAGAGCCTTTTAAAGGCGGTTTCGATAATTTTTTTTCGGTTCAAACTACTCTCCTTCTTCCGATCGAGTAGGTATCATAGGGAGTGATGAGGGTATTTTAATAGATGAAATGGAGTCTCAGGTTTTGATTCAACATTAGATGTAGCCTCGGAAAGGTTGAGGCGCTTCGTCTAGACCTAGGAGAGCAGCTGGCGTAATTTTTGTCATTAAATCCACGTCTTTCTCTGATATCCCATTCATTCTTAAAGACATCATTATATGACGCATCTCGTCGATAGGGTGGCAGTGAGTTGCTGCTCCCATGCCAGAGGTAATAACACAGTTTTGTGCTCCGACAGATTTAACAAATTTTGCTATGTCTTTATGTCTGGATTCATCTTTTGGAATATCGTATTCTAAATATGCGCCCATGGAAGCAAGTTTCTGCTGTTGATCAATGGTAAAACGATGTGCATGATCAATCATGATTCGAGTAACACCCGCTTTTTTTGCTGCCGGGACCACGACAGCACACTCTCGATAGGAAATATGACAGGTATTTAAAATTACATCACCGGCATCAGCGATGAGATCGAGGATATCAAACATAGCAGGAACCAACTCCTCCGTTTCGAGATCTATGAGATTAATCGGCGGCGCAACCATCCATTCTTTTAGAGAGCGTGTTTTGAGCGTGTGGTTGTGAGGAAGGTTGTGCCAATTATACTGTGAATAGAATGGTTTGGGACTTAATGTACCAGCATGCATATTTCCTAACCAGACGATTTTTGCACCCAGTAATATGGCTGCATCAACCGCATGTGGATTTAGTCCGCCCACACTCCAATTTAATACTATACCTCCAAAGACTTTGATCCCAGGAACATGCTTTGTAACTATTTTCACGCTATCTACATTACAGCAATGATGCCGTTTTGACACAAAAGCTCGGTAGCCAACAGCGCGAAACTGTTTAGCTAAGTCAACTTCATCAAATAATCTATGATAAACACACGGTAAACAGTAAACATGAAGGTCACTAACGCCTCTTAACCATTCCCAGCTTCCTTTCTGAAACACGTTTGCCCAGTCTGCTTGGAGGTGCATGTTCTCTTCTTTTTGGCTCTCAAACATGTTCTTTCCACGCCGTTACACTAACTTGCCTCATTACTTGGACCATGGACGCGTGGTTAAAACTTGGTGCATTCTGTTTGCGACAATTTTTTCCTCGCCATCTCTAAGATAATATGTGAATAGAAATATGGAGGCTCGATTTGAAAAAGGTCCAAATTCACGATCCTCAAACCGTGGGAATCGAATAAAGATCCCTGGATCTCCTTCTCTCATAGCTTGATAGATGCTTTCAATTGAGGATAATTCCAACATTTCTTTATCGATATCGATGCGAACTACAGGAGTGTGAGGCATCAAAGGGTGTTCATATTGCTTAGCATTATTTGGAGTGATGTTAACATCAACTCCTTTAAGGCCTTGAAGATGTGCAGCTAAATATTCGGCTTTTGCCATCTGTTTATCATATTCGAGGTGTTCGTCCCGGTTCAATATGAGTTCAAGAGCTGTCAGAAGCCCAATTATGTTTTCCTTACTAACTTTAAATCCTCTTCCGATTCCTGTATTTGGGGAAGAGTGGGCATAAATCATATCAATTAATCTCCTGCCCTTGGAACCTTTGCCTAAAATGATTCCTGTAGCTTGGGGTCCCCGTATTCCTTTTCCTCCACTAAAAATGGTAAGATCAAATCCTAAGTCGCTCAGTTTATGGAGATTATCATAAGGCGGAAAAGCCCCTGCGCAATCACAAAAACTCGGTAAATCATAACTTCGTGCTATCTTGGCCACTTTTTCATATGCAACCCAGCCTCGAGGCACAATATTGTAATGATAGCCTGCAGCAATCGCTGCGGTTTTCGGGTTGATGGCGTTTTCAATATCGCTGGCAGAGCTTCCGTAAGGTCCTCCAACCTTAACTAATCTCCCACCGCCCATAGCAAATTGTTCTTCATAAGCCACTTGTGTGGTTTGCATGATAATTTGATTTCTACCACATATAGGGTAATCTTCAGTGAAAGGTAAAATCCGCCATTTCTTTGCGTTAGTATCTGCAATAGTAGCTGCAGTACAGAGAGTGATTCCCGCAGCTGCCCCGGCAGTGATATATGCAGCATCGACGTTACATAGCTCAGCCACCCGCTCGCCAGCTTCTTGTAGTAATTTCCGGAGATCTACAAAGGATTGAGCAACATCGTTCATAGCAGTTAGAACTTCTGGTTCCAGATATGTTCCACCAATAGCAGTTGACCAGTTACATGCATTAATCATGGATTTAAGTCCCAATTTATTCAATGTTTTACTTCGATAGGGGTAAGTCATTCCTACATCCACAACACAGATATATTCTAACGGAATTTAAGACTAGCGTTACACAAAATTATCCTGATTTTACATATTATGGTGAGAAGAACAAAATAAAAATTATAGAAATGATCTATAATAGAGTCAATGCCCACCAACCTTCCCCCAGAGTGTACAGAACTCGAAAGAAAATACCTTGCAGCTACTACTCGAACTGCTAAAATCTCGGCACTCGAAAAGTATTTAGCATCAATTCCTAAACATAAGGGAACCGAACGCCTCTGTGCTCGTATAAAAACTAAACTGGCAAAATTGCGATTAGAGGAAGAACGTAGAAAAACGCGGACAAAACCAAGCTATGCCGGCAGTAAATATGCTTTAAAAAAAGAGGGAGCAGCGCAAGTCGTCCTTATTAGCTACACTGGCGCCGGTAAAAGCGCGCTTTTGCAATCCTTAACGAATGCTAAACCCGCGATATACGGTTATCCGTTCACGACAACAGAACCCATTCCAGGAATGATGATTTTTGAAGATATTCAAATTCAACTTGTTGAAGCGCCAGCATTGTTTGCACACGACGGTTCAGGAACCAGTTGGACATCCAAAGTATTGGGGCTTGCACGAAACGCCGATGCGCTTATAATTGTAGTGGATCTTGCCACCGGGGCTTCTCATCTTCAATTGGAAACTATTTTTGAAGAGTTGAAGAAAGCACATATAACACTGAAACAAACCAAAGCACGAGTAGAAATAGAGAGAAAAGAGACAGGGGGAATCCAGATTGTAACGTATGGAAACATACAGTGCAAGCCTCACGAAGTCAAAAATACCCTGCTTCAAATGAGGATCCATCATGCTATCGTAAAACTTTGGGGGACTGCTGCTCTTGATGATGTTGTACAAACTTTGACTCATGGAATGGTGTACAAACCCACCTTAGTTCTTGCCAATAAGATAGATATCCCAGGGACTCAACACGAATTTGCAACTTTGAAGTCAGCTTTTCCAGATATCGATATTTTAGCAACTTCCACCAACACAGAGCAAGGAATCGTGAATGTTCCGGTAGGTATTTTTCGTTCCTTACATATTATGCGGATTTATACGAAAAAACCTAGACGACCCCCATCCATTGAACCCATGGTTATAACCGCGGGTTCAACGGTTGGTGATGCCGCTAAATTAATTCATAAAGATTTTTACAAAACTTTTAAATACGCTAAGATTTGGGGGTCCAGTAATTTCCCGGGTGAACGAGTTGGCTTAACTTATCAATTACATGACAAAGACATTTTGGAGATTCGAGTTTAAAACTCGATAGCGCGTCGAAACACACCCAGAAGTAAATGGGCTTCTCTTTGAGAAATAAATGCTCTTGAAATAATGTTTCGAAAAGCTTTAGTTGCTAATCTCTTGCGATGCGGTGGGAGACCTTCTTTCTCAACTAAATCTGTGAATAACTGCAACAATCGGAGTTTAGTCTGAACACCGATCTCTCGCGAGTCTCTTTTATGCTGTTGGTTACCCCTTTTTTTCCATAATTCATAAAAAAATATGGCCGATGCTGATGCAATATTTAATGTTTGATACTGTGAGCTTGATGGGATAGAAACCACAACATCGCAGAGATCCAGCTCTTGGTTAGATAAACCATGTCCCTCTCTTCCAAATAAGAGAGCCAGATTGCCTCTCTGAATTGATGACTGTTTCGCTAGCTCTTCGGGGGTGATTGTGGTGCGTCGAAGATTTGATCGTTTTTTGGCATAGATCGCTGTAGTTCCTATAACCCATTCAATATTCAAACAAGCTTGTTTGAGGTTGTGAACAATGCAACAATTATCAAGAAGCTCGCTTGCATGAACGGCTCGAGCATACGCTTCCGACCCAAGACTGATTTGGGGATTAACCAACCATAACTGAGTTAGCCCAAAATTTTTCATGAGACGCGCTATAGAACCTACATTTCCCTCATGTTCAGGTTCAACGAGAACAACACGAAGATTCATATCAGCCCAATAATTTAGCTCTCTTCTTGTGAGAATAGTTTGCTTTATTCAATGACCTGGTCAAGCAGGTCTATCATAATTTGCCGTAATTCGTCTCCAGTTTTCTTCGATTTCCGTACAGTTTTAAATTGTTGGGCTACGGGTTTCTGACTAATATGGTTGAGCCAATTTTCGAAGTCTTTTCGCTCTAAATGAAATTCAATCGATTGAAGAGAAACGCTTCTAATCGCTTCAGAGAATTCCTCAATGTTATGAGCCGAATATCCTGTATATTTTTCCTCTTCCGAATAAAAGAAAAACCCTGGATACGACTCTCTAGCAACTTTATCTGGTGCAGTATCACGGGTTGTAAGTTCATCATACTTTTGTTTTAACTTCAAATAATCCTGTTCAATTCTTCGGAGACGATAAAGTTCTTCTTTGAGGGAATTAAGTGTGTCAAAAACTTCTTCAAACTGCGTCATTTGTTTGTCTCCCCTTAACGCTAATCTTCCATAGCGCACGCGTAATATAAATCCATTTACTCTAATTTCCCTATTTGATTGAGTGACTTACCTAAAAGCGAACCGAGTGATGAGTTGAGATAACTTATACAAGAGCCGGGGTCTCTTAACAATCGTCATGAAATATCGTAATGACGATAGAGATACTTTTGATTGCCGATCAATATCGCCCGTCACCTCAATAATTTTTATCAATGACTCATTCTGGGTAGCGATTTCGAACAGATAATTTATCTCATCATCGGTTAGTGAATCTAAAAACCGGCGCATATGTACACTAAATTGCATTTCATGACCAATCTTTTCCCGCCATCTTTCTTCATAGGGCTGTAAACAAGTTTTTTTTATTACGCTTTTTGTTTCGCTTAAAGCGTCAATGATAATCTCTCCTGCAATATTCGCACAACTGATTCCAAAATATATCCCTCCCCCAGTTGTTGATTTAACTTGTCCCGCGGCGTCTCCTACAAGTAATATTCCATCAGAAATCGTCTGAGCGGGGGGGCCTCCTGTTGGGATGATGTGTATTCCTTGATGTATACACCGACTTGATTTTATGCGAGTCCGGATAAGAGGATGATTTTTCATGAAGCGATCTAAATACGTTATCGTAGCGTGGGCTGATTGTAACGGAAGAGCTAACCCGATTCGTGCGGAGGATGTGCTTGTAGGAACGAGCCAAGCAAAGAATCCTGGAGCCCAGGTTTTCCCAAGAAACACTTCCACTATATCAGGATTGATTGCAATATTTTCCATTTCCCTTTGTGCTCCGAGGCGCATTGCGTTGTGTTTCATGGAAAGGTTACTTGCTCGTGCTACAGTAGAAGGGGCTCCATCAGCTCCGATTACGATCCGAGATCGGATAGACAGGTTTCCTTTTTTTCCTCTAGTATTGACTTTTGCTGCTGATGGTCCAACTTGAATTTTAACGGCTTTTGTACTCATCAGGAGATTGGCGCCTGCATTGGTCGCGATATCTGAAAGATGTTGATCAAAAATCACTCTATCAACAACGACTGCCTGCGAGCTTGCGCGTTTAATCGAGAACGAGCTTAAATTGGGGGATATAAATTTTGCACCTGCAACCTCGGCTAATATGCCTTCTGTTTCAATCCCTAATTCTTGTAGAGCATTTGTTGAGATTTTTCCAGTACAATGTTTGGGAAGCCCTACTGTTGCATGTTCTTCACATATGATTACAGAATATCCTGCTTCTGAGCAAATCTTGGCTAATGTTAGTCCTGCTGGGCCCGCTCCGACGACTGTGATGTCACAGTTCAAACACTGGTCCCCACGCGATCAGTCAATATGGAGCTAGCTCATAATGGAATTAATAGCAAGTTGTTAAATCTAGGTGCGATTCCTTTTTCGTGAGAATAAGGATAAACGACGTTTTCTTCTTGGTGTGCTAAAGGCATTAGGAATCATGTAAAGATAGATTGTGTGCCCTCCAAAATTCTCTCTTTTTGTATATTCCCATCCAACAATATCAAAATCGTGGCTTACAACTTTGGCGCCTTTTTGTGCTTCCATAGAGAGCTTTGGTTTTAATCGACTGTTTCCAGAAGTCGTTAAGTAAAGCGTAATTACAGTGGCATCTGAGATGTTGGCATTAAGCAAATCTTCGTTAAAGACCTCAATTCTTGTTTCCAACTGCTTTTTATGGATCTTCAGGGTGGTGTTTTTATAAAGATCATCGCGCATCTCGTAGCCGACAGCTTTTTTAGCATTAAACTCTTTAACAGCAGTGATTAATATTCGCCCATCCCCGCAACCTAAGTCAAAGACGATATCCCTGTCGTTAACTTGGGCTAATTCCAACATTTTCCTTACAACATCTTGTTGAGAAGGAACAAAAGGTGCCAAACTAATTGTCATTGTTTGATCCCTGACCCGAAACATAGGAAGTCAACGACATATAAACAATTCTTTCATACATATGTGAAAGAAGAGATACTCTGAGAGATCCCGTATGATCTGTTACGATAGCTCTTCGTTTAAGAAATAGGGAGCTTTTTTCACATATGATAATGCAATTTTTTCTGGTAAATCTTGCCAATTTAAATAGGCATCTGCAACCGCAAAATATTGTGTATCACGAATATTAAGGCATATAATTTTCTCAACGAAGGGTAAAATGGTGTGGAGAGATCGAGAGGGTGCGCGCGCGCGTAACGCATTACTGCAATTCTATTGACCGCTAACTACGTTCTATTTTAACGATCATATAAGGAATGGAACCAAGGAACTTAAAAATGTGTAAGACATCGTACAATGTACATTATAGAGGGCTGGTAGTTCAGTGGTATGAATGCCTGCCTCACATGCAGGAGGTCATGGGTTCGAGACCCATCCGGCCCACCACATTTTTTACGTGCGCGCTATGAAGACAAGAATGTTAATGTTACAGGATAATATTACTATGATTTTGAATATTTTAGGTGGGTGAAGAGGTTTGGAGATCTTAAATAAAAACGAGGCAGAACAGACTCATAGATTAATAGTTCTTACAGATATGGAAAACGAACCGGATGATTCGCAAGATTTAGTTAAATTATTGATGTATGCGAATGAAGTTGATGTTGAAGGCCTTATCGCAGTAACATCACGTCCCCTCATGAATGATGTCTTTCCAGAATCCATTGTAGATCGTGTGAAAGCGTATGGTGTGATCCGAGAAAACTTGAAGTTTCATGCAGCAGGGAGGCCGACTGAAGAACGCCTGCTATCCACAATCGCAACAGGGCCTCTCGATGATGGTCCGAGCCGTCACATTCGAAAATGGGAGCCTAAATGGGGTTTAGCGCGCGCGCGTGGGAGATGGTCGAGCTACTACTGGATCTAACCTTATCATTTCAGCTGTAGACAAAGATGACCCTCAACCGATACATATTGTTGCTAACGCAGGCACCAATGCGTTGGCTCAAGCATTATGGGACATACAACGATCTCGTAGTCAGGCGAATGTTGAGCGATTCGTTCGGAAAATCCGAGTATATGACAATCAATCTCAGGATAACGCGGGAGCGTGGATCTGTCATACATTTCCCAACATCCACTATAAACGAAGTAACATTCAATGTCGGACCTTATATGGGCCCCGACTAGGTGCTGGACCTCAGCCTTGGGCGCGCGCGGATGGATCGGACTAATCAATAAAGGTTTGTGTGATCCCGAGCAGATCTCGTGGGGGGGAGGGTGGAGTGGACGATTTTCCTGGAAAAAAATGTATGTCCCTGCTTTTATGCGTGATGTGGCTCCTCGTGAAGATCCCTACAAGCCGTTTAAGATGTATCCAGAAGCTGCGGATAACTGGCGCCATGGCCCATATATGTATGTTAATACGTGGGGCGTTCATGATCATGATGTATGTGCTCCTGTCTGGCGATGGCGAACAGCATATACGAACGATTTTCAAGCGCGAATGGACTGGTGTGTCGCCGATTACGAACACGCGAAGAATCATCCAATTGCCACTTTTTACGATGATACATCAAGAACGATCGTACGTGCCCGAGCCCAACCAGGTGAGAAAGTAATTCTAGATGCCTCAACATCTATGGATCCTGATGGAGATCGACGCGCGGTCAATTGGTATGCTTATCCTGAAGCAGGAACGTACAAGGGCGATATTTTAGTCATTCATCGTGATGAGAGTATTGCACACTTGCAAATACCTCACGATGCACAAGGAAAGCAACTCCATATCATACTGGAGGTTACTGATCAGAACCCAATGGTCAATCTAACATCGTACCGTCGTATCGTCATTGACATAGAATAAGCTTGGTATCTAGAGAGAATCGTTTAACCGAATCATCACTAGCATGTAACAAACCCGGTTCACAAGTTATGATAATAGCAGAGCGTGTTGTGCTAGCGCGCGCGTTACAAAATAAACGGAGTGATTCACAAGTCATTACTCATTTACATATGCGTATTCTATGGTATGTAGAGATAATTTAGCATTCATCAGCTTGTACTTTATATTTGATTATTGCTGTTTCATTCACCATAAGTTGCAGATCAGGGGAAAATTCTGTGAGCCTATCACATGTTACCATTTGGAATATTTTAAACGATCAGATCATTGAGCATGAAAAAATTGTAGGGCAGCTTCTTCACTCACTTAGGCTATCCTATCCATCAAAGCATTTCCATTATTATCGGCGACGGTTGGGTCCTTTTACTAGACGGATTTTGATTGTAGGAGACTTTAACAATTTAATGGAATGGGAACAATGGATAACTGATATGCGCATACACCATGGAGCTGTAAGGGAATTATGGCGATCGTGTATTGATCAAAGTTCTCACGAAGAACATTTTTGGCGCGAAATTACATTCGAGTAGAATCGCAAGTGCAGGCTAGCTGACGCCCGCAGGCTTGAGCCTGTCCAAAATTAATTACAGCAGCGAAAATATAAAGCGTGGCACGTTTCGTTATTACTGTCCAATACTTCTTTATATACACAGAAATTTTTTCAAGCGATATAATTGCACTATATCTGTTAATCACCTAAATGAGTATCATTATTTTTATTAAAAAAACAGGTAAACAAGTATAACATCCAAGTTTTGGTATCATAGATTGGTTCGGGGATTACAGCATGCTTGATAACTTACGAGGTCGAGCCGACGATGTCACGTCAGATGATAAAATACCTCTTGTAATCCTGAAACTCGAAGCATCATTAAAGAAACTTGATGTCATAGGCGAGACACTAAAACGAGAAGATAATCAGCTGTTCGAGAGATGTGTCGAGGCACGACTGAAAGGCGATAACGTCCATGCAATGATGTATGCCAACGAGTGTGCAGAAATCCGAAAGATCGCCCTCCATGTAGTCAGTAGTAAATATGCACTTGAACAAATGGTTCTACGATTACACACTGTTACCAAACTTGGAAACATTCTTGTAACTGTGACTCCTGTCGTTGATGTCATTAAAGAAACTCAGAGTCGTTTAGTAGGAATAGTTCCAAGTATCGCCAATAATCTCAATGACGCTAACAAGATATTGGTTGATTCTTTATCAAAAATGGGCACAAGTGATCTCCGAACTGCAACTCAGAAGCCTCTTGTTTATAGCAGTGGAGCTGAAAAAGTCTTAGAAGAAGCCAAAGCAGCAGCAGAAGATACGATTCGAGAAAAATTTCCAAAGATTCCGGGAACTTTGAAAGACATCGTTAAGCAAGAAAGTGAAATTTTAACAAATTAACTAGCTGGAATAAGTAACAGGAACCTGACGATCGGAGCAGTCAGTGCACCTGAGTCGAGAATACGAGTAAACTGAAACTAATTGTGTTTTATGCCCCAACGAGGATCCATATTATTTTAGGTTAAAATCTACCACTACCCGTTCGACGTGTTCCTCCCCACTCTCTATTAATTTGACTCCATCATTGATTGCATGAAGTGGGATATGATGAGTTATTGATTTATCCAGATTGATTTTTTTGGTTTCCATTAATTTTATTACTCGCTGTAAATCATCACGTGTGTGATCACCAGAAACCATTAATCGCCCTTCACGAAGTCCCCAATAATCAACTTGAATAGGCGTTATTTGAAGTCCCACACTCACGACGCTGCCTGATTCATATCTATTTTTACCTTTAATCGCGTCTATAGCTTGTTTCATAGCAATTGGTGCGCCCGAACATTCAATGGCGACATCCACGCCCCAACTATCGGTGATTGCCTTCACCTCTCTGTTAATGTTTTCTCGTGTGGGAT
>JAOZHK010000155.1 GCA_026014905.1 Candidatus Bathyarchaeota archaeon | reverse complement strand
TCTGCGAAAATGGAATATTCGAGCGCGCATGCACTCGTCTGTCGAACGAAATCTCTCTCAGGCCATGCATGAATTAACGTTACTCACTGATAAGTTACGTATTCCTCCTGATGTAGAAGAAAATGCTGCACTCATCTATCGTAAGGCCCTGGAACGAGGATTGGTCCGAGGTAGATCAATTAAGGGGATCGCTGCAGCATCATTATATGCAGCTTGTCGGTTAACTCGTACACCGCGTAGTCTTAAACAGATTGTAGAAGCTAGCACACGAAATCGTAAAGAGATCGCCCGATGTTTTCGTCTCATTCAGCGGGAATTGAATCTCAGCATGCCCATTGATGACCCGATAAAATATGTTCCAAAAATTGCGTCTCAAGTGAAATTAAGTCAGAAAGCCCAGAATCTCGCTATCCAACTTCTCCAACAAGCTGCCGATATTAAGGCTGATGTCGGAAAAGGTCCTGCTGGGGTTGCTGCTGCCGCCTTGTACATTGCCTCCATCATGACCGGTAAAAAAGTAACCCAAAAAGACTTAGCAAACGCTGCAGGAGTCACAGAGGTCACTGTTCGAAACCGATATGATGGCCTTGATAAAAGCCTTACGTTAGGGCTTCGAAAAATGCTCAGAGGAAAACACTAACACAACACGCGCGCGCGAGACTCAACTGCTGTAATTAATTTCTTGGTCATAGTTGACATGCTAATGACTATATATTTCAGTAAAAAGATTAGTAATAGCTTCTGGAGTCTTTAGGACGGTAATTCCATCCATACCACTTAATCTAGTAACATGGGCAACGTCTTCTTTACGAATTTTCAGACGCAGATCTCGACCATTAGGAAGCTTCGTGATCACGATGCCCTCTTGATAGTCAGAGGGCATCACATAGACCGGAACAAAGGCTTTCAATGCCATAATCGCTGCATTACAGAGGAGAGTATCTGCGATCCCTAACGAGATTTTTGCAACAGTATTAGCAGTTGCTGGAGCAATCAGCAAAAAATCAAATTTTTGAAGCTGAATCGCTCCTGCCAGGAATGGAGAATTCGGGTTCATTTCTTCATGGAGTTTACCGAAAGTGTCCCGTAATTCGTTCTCCATGTGATAATATTGCACAACCTGTAATCCTGCTTTCGATAAATATACTTGAATGCGTATTCGATCACGATGGTGGTCGGCCATATCTTTCATGGCTCGAATTGTTTCGGGAAGTCTATCACCGCTTCCAGAAATCCCCCATGCAACTTTGTACGTTAATTCACTCACTTATCTTTTCTCCCTTGATCGATGAGAGCTTTTCGAAAATTTGCGATTGTTTTTTTCAATGTCTTAAATCCTTCCAAATCCGTTTTCACACCTTCTAATGAGTCTCGGGACCAGAACGTCGCCCCTAAATTGGCACCAAATGAACCACCTGTAACTGGAGTTACGCCGTTTATCAAGTAAAATGCCAGAATCTGCTCGATCGCTGGTTCCTGTCCTCCCATTCGATCTCCGCCCACTGTGATAGCCATCCCAAGTTTTCCTTTGAACACGCTAGGGTTGGCAGCTAGTAACGAGCGACATCGGTCCATAATCGCCTTCGTCTGAGCACTTATTCCTCCATTGTATACTGGTGATGCAATGATGAAGCCTTCTGCCACAGTTAACCAATCGTATAACTCATACATATCGTCTTTAATCGTACATCCCTGCCGTGTCTTAACACAATAATCACAATGGATACAAAATCCGATGTTTTTCCCACGAACAGAAAAAAATTTTGTTTGAAATTCCTGAGCTGCTAAGATATCCAAGGCCTTTTTCAGCACATATTCTGTCGCTTGCTTCCGTGGACTACCACAAATACCAACAATCATCTATTGCATCAATCTCATAGACGCTTTACTTTAATTACCGTATATGGAAACACTGTTCTGTTTCTCGATCAACCAACCTTATTCACAAGATGCTGCGGGTTCATGAAAAAGGTTGCTTATCCTCGATAATACCAATAAACTAATCCATAAAATTTAAGAATATGGCTGTGAAGTTGTGCTTAAACATTTCACCAATTAAAGAAGGAGAATAACATGAGTGACCCTATGAAAACTCTCGCCAATCTAGCGAATATGGAACAAACCCATGCTTCCAGTTTATCAAACAGTGCAACCGATGTGAAGAACGTTATTGTACAAGGGATTTTATGTGGTATTGCATTCGATTCACACAAACATGCTGAATTTTATCAGGCAATACTAAATCTCCTACAACAATCAGGCGCTGCTTTAAGTGAAGACGATTACGATCAAATCGCGGCAGTCATACGAAAACACATCGAGATAGAAGAACGAATGATAGGTGAAGCAAAAACAATGTTAGACCGCCTTACAGATAAACGTATTCAACATCTTCTAACTGAAATCTATAATGATGAAGTAAAACATCATGCTTTAATGACCCGAATCTTAGATGCTGTAATTCGTCGTGAAGCAATATTTGAAGAAGACTGGTGGGATGCTATCTGGCAAGATGTGCCATTCCATGGAAGTCCTGGTGGTTAACATCTTATTAAATGCATACTGAGAAACAATACCTTTTTTCTTCTCGATTGTTACCTCAATTGTAAGTATTATATTCAATTGAGGCACCATTACTATGAGATTAGAGCATGTAACTTCTGAAGGTTTGGCGCAGAACAGCTACTATCTTTCTGATCGAGGACAGGCAGTTATTATCGATCCTCGTCGAGATTGTTCAGCCTACACACAATTCGCTAAACAAGACTGCGCACAAATTCAATACATTTTTGAAACTCATCGAAACGAGGATTTTGTGATTGGTTCTCTTGAACTACAAAACATCACGAAAGCAGAAATTGCCCATAGCAGTGAAACTCCCTTCACGTATGGCGAACATATGCTTCACGACGGCGATTATTTCAATATAGGTAGCTTGCAAATTACTGCAATGCATACTCCTGGCCACACAATCGATAGTATCTGCTATACAGTTACCGACTTACAACACAAGAATCAACCAGTAATGGTATTTACTGGAGACACTCTTTTCATCGGTGATGTGGGACGCACTGACCTTCCGGGACTAGATATTTGGCAAACGATGACAGAAAAATTATATGAAAGTATCCAGAATACGCTCCTCCCCTTAGGTGATAGTGTTTTAATCTATCCGGGTCATGGTGCAGGAAGTATCTGCGGTCATAGCATTAGCGAACGAGAAATCAGTACCCTTGGATATGAACGCGTCACCAACCCCCTTCTCCAACTGGA
>JAOZHK010000151.1 GCA_026014905.1 Candidatus Bathyarchaeota archaeon | reverse complement strand
CATGTAAAAGGGGCGGAGCTTCCGATGCATGAACCCCGCGGAAAAAAAGGTGTTGGATTAACGTATGCCACTTCAGATCGTGGAGCATCTCACTTACAGGTATATCATGACGACACCTTTGAAAATGAGGGAATTGCTGCACCTGAAATTGGTGTGGACACAACATTACTCCCCGTGACACGTACAGATATTGGCCCCAAGAAAGTAAAAGTCGTAAAAATCTATGAAGATCTTATGGCGCTCTATAACAGTCTCGTACTCTGCCGATTCGTATTTTATCCTGCCGGGGTATCTCTAAAGACATTTGAAGACTTATTTACCGCTGTTACAGGTTGGCAAATGACGGTTCCCGAGCTGGTACGCGTCGGGGAACGCTCATTCAATTTAACGCGCGCGTTCAATGCCCGCGAAGGCTTTACACGAAAAGACGACACCCTCCCCAAACGACTCACTCAACCCCTCCCCGATGGCGTCCACGCAGGTGAAGCTTTCTCATCAGCCGATTTAGAATCTGCTCTAGACCTCTACTATGAGTATCGTGGGTGGGATCATGATACAGGGTGGCCAACTCAACCTAAACTTCGCCAATTAGATCTTGCGTGGGTATCCGCCCACCTACCTCTTTAATAGATGCTTTAAGTCGCCAATTCTCTTACCTACTGCCCGCATGAAAGCTGGTTCTAGCTACAAATCCCTCTTTCTTTTTGATGTAACTCTTATATTTCATAAGAACTTGTAAAGCTAACAAGCACGCGCGCTACGGAAATCGCTATTCGCTTAAGGATGATCACATTGCCTATTGTTGAGTTCAATTATGATCAAGGAACAATTGAAAGAGGGTATGCCAATAGAACTCTCCATATCAATCTCACAGATATGACACTGACCAGCAAACCTGTCACCCAAAAAATGAAGGAAATATTTATTGGGGGACGCGGATTTGACCTCTGGCTCTTATGGAACAGTCTACCACACGACAGAATTATCCAATGGCACGATCCCGAAAACGAGGTCTGTATAGCCTGTGGTCCCTTGGGCGGAACCACCATCTATCCGGGAAGTGGCAAAAGTATCGCGGCCTCAATCTCGCCATTAACTCATACAGTTATTGACTCGAATGCGGGAGGATACTTCGGACCCTACTTAAAATTCTCAGGATGGGATGCCTTAGAAATTCAGGGAAAGGCTTCTCGCGAAGTGACAATATTTATTGATGGCGATCAAGGACGCGTCCTTATAGAAGATGCAGAAGATCTTCCTTCAGATACTCATTCACTTGGACCGCTCTTAACCGCCAGATATGGTAATGAAACCCCACAAAGCATTTCAATTATCTCCGCTGGTCCAGGCGCTGAGCACACGCGCCTTGGCTGTCTAAATTTTTCGTGGTATGACCATCAGCGACAAATCGTGAGATACAAACAAGCTGGAAGAGGTGGGATCGGCACTGTCCTCCGCGATAAACATGTGAAAGCAATTGTCGTGCAATTTTCCGCGTTGAGTACGGACATCAATCAGCCTGCCCACAGTGAAGTACTCAAACAAGTCGGTCCCGCATATAATCAGGAAATTCGAACCCTGGATCCACAGCAACACCGGATGGCCCTCGTGGGCACAACCCACCTCGTGCCCATCATGAATTACGTTGACCTCCTTCCCACACATAATTTTAAATTTGGCCAGCACCCACATGCCGCAAAGATTGGAGAAGACGTTTACCTCAACAAATTTGATCGTGGCTATGACGGGTGCTGGATAGGATGCATGGTAGCGTGCTCTCACGGAGTCAAGGACTTTACACTCACCACAGGTCCATATCAAGGCGAAAAAGTATTTGTCAATGGCCCTGAATATGAAACTATCGCCAGTCTAGGAAGTAATTGCGGAATCTTTGATCCGGACTCAATCCTAGAGATGAATTTTTATTGTGACGCATATGGCTTAGACACCATTTCCGTGGGCACTGCAATCGCTTTTGCCATGGAATGCTACGAGTTGAATCTTATTTCTAAGAAGCACACAGGCAACCTCGAACTGACGTTTGGTAATAAAGATGTAGTGCTACAACTCATTCATCAGATGGCAAAGGGAAAAAGCTTTGGAGCGATTATTGGGCAAGGCGTTCGCGAGATGAAGCGGATCTTCGCCCAACAATTTGGCTCTGACCTGAACATGTTGCAGGACATTGGCATGGAAGCCAAAGGATTGGAGTTTTCGCTATATGTGACGAAAGAATCGTTGGCGCAGCAAGGAGGCTACGGGCTAGCTCTAAAAGGTCCCCAACATGATGAAGCATGGCTCATCTTTCTGGATATGATACAAAACTTGATGCCGACGTTTGAACAGAAAGCCGAGAACCTCTATTGGTTTCCCATGTTCCGGACATGGTTCAGCTTGAACGGATTATGTAAATTGCCATGGAATGATATTATCCCGGAAGGCAATAGTAAGACACAGGAACCCGCAAAGATCGTGGAGCATGTGAATCATTATGCTAAATATTTTTATGCAGTGACTGGTCGACAGGTGACGATCGATGACATCATCCACATGAGTGAGAGAGTATACACTTTTCAGCGGATCTTCAATTTGAGAATGGGTTTCGGGCGACGAGAACATGATAATATTCCTTATCGTGCTGTTGGACCTGTCACCGAGGAAGAATATGAAAGCCGTATGGAACGTTACGATCAACAACTCCAAGAGAAAGTCGGCTATCAACCTGAAGGCAAGACAATCAAGGATAAACTAACAGTGCTGAGAATTCATCGAGAAACAGAATACGAGCGGCTTAAAGACGCGGTTTATCGGCGAAGAGAGTGGACGACCGATGGCGTCCCAACCTTGAAACATATCAAACGACTCGGAATCGATTTTCCTGACGTCATCGCCCTGATCCAACGCTATCAATAAATTGTATCGAGTGCAACATTTAATTCTCAGAACAACGAATATCCAAAACACAAATAGGTGAACAATTGTGCCTTCCAAAAAAATTACGATCATCGGCGCTGGGAAGATGGGGGAAGCTATCATCGCGGGCCTTCTGAACTCAGGGGCTTACACCCCCCAAGATATGCAAATCGTCGAAGTTCTCGCTGACCGCCGCGACCATATCATGAAGAAGTATACGGTGGCTGCTGCAACCAATCTTGACGACGCGGTGAGGTTTGGGGATCTTATTATTGTTGCGGTCAAGCCCAATATTGTTGGAGAGGTAGCTGCCCAACTCAGTCCCATGATTACACCGGAGAAAATTGTCATTTCGATCGCCGCGGGTGTCACCATCAAGCAAATCAGAACACACATTCCCCAGAATATTGCAGTGATTCGAGTGATGCCGAACCTCGCTTGTTCGGTAAACGAAGCTATGATAGCAGCCTGTTCATCAGTAAACACCACGATCGAGGAGATGAACACCGCTACGGCGGTTCTTAGTCTGTTGGGAAAAGTTGTGCAACTCGAAGAACAGTACCTGAATCTTGCTACAGGATTGGTGGGGAGTGGACCAGCCTACCTTTTTGTCATTATCGATGCACTAGCTGATGCTGGAGTAAGACTTGGTCTGCCAAAAGACCTTTCAATACTTCTTGCGGCACAGACAACGCTTGGTGCAGCAAAGATTGTGGTTGAGACGGGCGACCATCCCGCCAAGCTTAAAGATATGGTTGCCACGCCTGGAGGCACAACAGTGGAAGGTTTACTTGCTCTGGAACAGGGTAAACTACGAGCGACTCTGATCTCAGCTGTCACAGAGGCTACACGAAGAGCAAAAGGCTTGGGTAGTTGACCTCCCCCCCCGGGGTCTCGATCGGAGTGCCGTGGATTGTCCTCAGAGAGGTGCATGCCGGTCATAAACGCCGAATCCCAAACTCACCTTCATCATAGGACGCTATCTACGAGTGACGAATAGCCTAAAGTATATTCCGGTTGGTCGAGGAACCGCAGGTTCTCGTGAATGGTGGGCTGCGACCGCGCGCGCGCAACGCATTGAAGACTATTTGTGACTTGTCTTACAAAAATTCTTTGTATTATCAACAAAATATCAACATCAATCGATTGTTTCGCTCCTCGATTAAAGCCTCATCGATGTCACAAAACGAAAACATTTTAAAACCAACTAGTTATGTCACTTTATGTCATGTTTTTCCAAACGTGATAAAAACGACAAAAAACCAAGTGCGCGAGCGTCGTTTCCTATAAATGGGCCGAGCCGGACTTGAACCGGCGACCATCACCTCGTAAGGGTGATATCCTAACCAAACTAGACGATCAGCCCGTGATGACTCTAGACCCGTCTGATTATTTAAAGTTAGTTTAGAACCTAAATTAGGGTTATTTTTTTTCAGTTCAAGTTTGTCTCTAATATCAAAAGTTTGTCTCTGGTTTGTCTCCTCGAATAATTCCCTGTAAGCTTGGGGTAATTTTTCGTATTTGCCCAAGAAACACCATTGAATCTTCGGTTGATAATGTTTCACATAAAAGTATCTGTAGACATTACCTTTCGAGGTTGACTTCTTATGAATGAGTGTTCCTTCTTTGTACGAGCGCGCGTACCCATTTTTCTTTCCTTGAAATTATCACTAATATATTCGTTATAATCCATCCCCAATTCATCAGAACACTTATCCAACTCAAAATCCTTATCGAGTTGTTCATATAATTTTTTAGCATTCATTCGACTTCTCAACTAACTTCGTCTTCTTTATAGTTACACGTACTCGTTTTAAGTTTTATATCCTCGATAAGTGTATGTTCTATCTAGTGACTTAACTCAAGTCGTTTTTCCATGATGTAATATTTGAATTGTCCAAGATTCGGGGCTTTGAAATGGTGTTCACTGATGGTCTGATAGCTCAATCGTTGAAAAAAGGGTCGAGCTGGAGTTAATGCCGATAATTGGACCACCGAGATTCGATTATTTCGTGCA
>JAOZHK010000150.1 GCA_026014905.1 Candidatus Bathyarchaeota archaeon | reverse complement strand
TAGTCAGACCAAACACACGTACTTGACATTCTATAACGATGAGTGTCGAATTTACATGGATGAGTATTTAGGTCAAAGAGACGAAACTGATGCTCGACTCTATCAGTTTTCGGATCGGACCGTTAATCGATGGTTTGAAGTTGCAAAACAAGCATCTGGGATTTATTTGAGTCCTCAACGATTGAGGGAATTCTTCTGTAGTGAGATGTTACGATTAGGTGTGCAAGAGTGTTATGTGGATAGTTTTTGTGGGAGAATGCCTCGATCGATTCTGGCTCGGCACTATACAGATTATAGTCCAGAACGGTTAAAACGAATTTATGATAATGCTGGATTAAACATATTCTCATGATATAGCTAGCTAGCGACTGTTTCACGTGAAACATTCAGAATTATACGTGACACAGAAAGCTGTCACTTGTCCAAGTTTTGTCCTACAGTTAACCAAGTTTTGTTCTACGGGCTTTATTTACCATCAACCATTCTTTTTGAAGCTTAATAAAACCAAAAAGGAAGTGAAACAATGAAAAAAATAATGGTACTGACACTCAGTCTCATGCTGTTCACAACACTCGCTCTATCCGTACCAGTTGTCTTTGCAGGATCTAATAACAACAATTTACCAAACGGTTTCCAGGGTACCAATAAAGTTAGTAGTCAACTCCCAGACCAATCCAATGTGCCTTGGCCAGCAGGCATCGTGGAAGACGAATTAACGGGAACACCCTACGTTGTCGAAGGATGCCGTGCAGGAGGAGAAGACGTGATGGTTTTCGTAGGAGCACTTGGAGACGTACTTGGTGCAAAGTGTTGTGCATCAAATATGTATGTTGATCCTGCTATCAGCATCTATCCGTTGCCAAATCAATGTTGCAACCCACCAGATCCGTTATATCCTCAAACAGAATATACACCAGGCAATCACTGTCTCTGCTTCGCAATGAGAATGTTTTAAGAAAATTAGAATCTCCCCCACACCATTAACTCATTCCCCTTTTTTCTCAATCTAATGTTATCGTTTAAGACCTCAGGTGTTCGGGAATCTCTTATATCACACACTCATGCCTACAGGCATAACATTGTTATAGGTCAATAAAGGAGGTGAAACATGAAAATGACGAAATGGTTAATTCTCTGGGAACCCGCTCCCATCGCTCTTCCCACCAACCTCAAGGATCTCAATAAACTCCGACTGCAAATGCTCGAAGTCGTCAAAGCCGATATCCAGAAAGGCATCCACACCGACTGGGGCCTGTCAGCTGACGGGACACAAGGATATGCAATAAGCGAAGGCACCGAACAAGAGATCTTTACAGCCCTCGGCAAATTCGCACCCTATATTACGTTTAAAGCGATCCCTGTGCTCTCCGTTGATGAAGTGATCGCATTCAATCAACAGGCCCTTCAAGGAAGCTAGCTCTCGGTACTCTTCTGAAAATAAACATCAGAAACAGAAATAGGTGTATCTTCCACCACTTTTTTTATTGCACATCTATTGTTGATCACTCGAATCCGTATTAGATAAGCTAGCTAGCTTTTTATGCTCTCTTTGCCACCTAACCAGTAAGATGAACAAGATACTGCTCTTACGATACTATTTTCTTGTTTTTGGTATGTTAAGCATAGCGACAGCAATCATAATCCCCTGGTTCTTTCCACAGTTTCTGTGGGAACCACGAAATATTCCTCAAGAACTGATGATTAGCTGTCTGTATATTGCGATGGGGATTGTTATGGTGGCAAGTGCTAGTGATCCCGTGAAGCATAAGGGGTTTATTGATTTCATCATCCTGGCCAATGTGCTCCATGCAGGCGTAATGATCGTTGTTGCAGAGAACATATTTCATCTCGTGGTTGATGCATTATTTATTGGTCTGATGGGTATCTTGCCTTTAGGACTGTATCCTTGGAAACGGACTCAATTTTTAAGATCAACTAATTAACGAGGTAGCTATCGCGTAAATAATAGATCAGAAGAGACATTGAATGAAAGTAACATGTATCACATGCTCAAAAGAAGGCACACTCTGTCTAATGATACATAAGATTCGAGGACAGGACACTGAACACTACTATGTTCAACACCAAGAACCTGACTATACGTGTTACATCGGGACATCTGATGCTCTTCCCTATGAGTATCGAGATAAGCTTAAGACCTTTACCTATTTTGGTTCCCAACTCAAGAGGATAAATGCTAGTGAAAAAACACCAGAATAACTATTCAGTGCTAGGTTCTAACTCGATCCCAGTGATCTCATGAAAGCGATGAATTAGTCGTTTTTCGATTTGAGTACGTTTCCCAGCTACATTGATATCATATACTTCCATTACTAGGATTAATCGAATACATCGATATGCCTGATAATATTCAATTCTTGTTTGATTAAGAGGGCATTGCTTCAAGTACGATTCATAATATCGATTTACGAATTGCATCCAGTCAATATTGGGTACCACGACTGCAAATACACATGACATTAATATGATCGTATGGCGCGCGCGCGGAGAGTTCGTTTAGAGAAATACACGTTATTCTGATATTCATCATTGAATTCTTTCTCAGCTCGAAGAATAGCTTCTTTATTAACATCTAATGAAGCCAATAATTCCCTCTTTTGCTTCTGAGAAACCCATCTATAAATGAGAATTAAGGCAATGACAGAAGCGAGTATGATAAACTCATACATTAAAACTGTATGTGATGCATTGAGTATTTTTCATTAACTCTTTGAACGTTCTTATTGACATTCTCGATAGTCTGCCTGTATGCACGAATCATTATATATTCTAAATGCTCTATTACCAATAGCTCCAATTAGAGTTCGTAGTGGATGGATTTCAATGACTGAGGAAGAGCCTCCATATCTGGGTTCGTGGAAAGGACGAGTGTTAGAAGCCATAGCGATATATAATGTTCGAGATTGGGATAGCTTACTCATTTTTACTGAGTTAACACATGATAGCTTAAACACGGCATTATCTGAGTTGTACGATTTAGGCATTCTGTCTCGTTCAGATGATGGAGGCTATTGGATCGAGCATGATGTGTATAATCAGTATCGAGCTTTTTTCGCGAATGTTCCAGTAGAGGAAGAACCTCAAAAAAAGGTTGAAAAAGCGATAACTGAAGAAGTGCTTCCAGAAGATGAAGATATCGCTCGATGGGTGATCAAGTGGCGAGACTTCAAGAATCTCACCTTTTCCCTCGATGCAAGACATTTCTTTTTAGAAGGAACATACATTGATGATCTCTCTAAAGACTTGATTCGCCAAGCGAAACATGAAGTACTCCTCGTTAATCCATTTATCGAACAATGCCACCTTAGCAACACTCTCCTTGATGCTATTGCAAATAAAGCTCAAGTGATCGTGGTGACTCGTCACATTCATGAACAGGATAAGTATCTTGAAGAAAAACAAGCTTATCATAAATACCTGCAAAATGAGGGTGTACAATTCCATTATCATCGTCGTATTCACGCGAAACTCCTCGTTGTCGACAAGCAAATTGCCGTGATTTCATCCATGAACTTCATTGTCTCATCGACAGGAGGATCATCATGGGAAGCGGGCATGATCTCCATTGACGAAGCCATTGTCAATTCCGTGACACAAACGATCTATGAATTGCTTGATCGGATAGATTAGTATCCAACTAGCTAAATAAAAAAAGAATAATCACAGCCTAATCATTTAATATCTGAGTGTGTGTGATTGACAGAAGACAAAGTGCAAGTCGATTTTTAAACCGTATTACGAAAAGGCAACAAGATTCTGAAATTCATCCAACGACGAACGAAAAAACCTCACGAAGCATACGTCATCCTCAAGTTCTTGACATATTTCTTTGAATATAATCAAGGCCTCAGCATAACAGCCGAAGACGAGGAGGACATGATTACCATGATTAAAGAGAGTCAAGAAGCTCTTGAATTGGATGATTAGCTAGCTAGTTGGTTTTCCATGATGTAATATTTGAATTGTCCAAGATTCGGGGCTTTGAAATGGTGTTCACTGATGGTCTGATAGCTCAATCGTTGAAAAAAGGGTCGAGCTGGAGTTAATGCCGATAATTGGACCACCGAGATTCGATTATTTCGTGCA
>JAOZHK010000175.1 GCA_026014905.1 Candidatus Bathyarchaeota archaeon | reverse complement strand
CAGCTAACTTTCAAATATTCCTGTTTAGTAATTACCATGCAGTGACGCGCGCGCGATATGGATTTCGACTAGCCTTCCCCTCCGTCTTTTTTCTCTTTTTGAGGTTACCTATACTCTTCGCCCATATTGTACGTGCGCGCGTAGTAGCTTAAGCAGGGGTTTGTTTTAAGAATCGATGGTTTTTGTCAACTCTAAAAAGCTAGCGAGCACGCAGCGTGCACTGATGTTAAAACATCATTCGATTCAGAAATTCTTATCCAAACCCGAACAGAAGATCATTTTGGCGATTCAAAGACAGCCATATTATCAATGAGGCGGTTGCTAGCTAGTGTTAAATATCTACATGGAATTGGATTATATGAGGCGAATACAGTTATGAGATACACTACGAATCTGACAGAGCAGCCTTCAAGTATTTATGAAATTTTTAGTCTTATTGAAGGTAAGATAATTAAAAAGGCAGCAGATGTTGGAAATGAATTTCAACTGCAACTTAGCGATGACTATTTGTTGAGAATCAGTGGTACTGAAGTTAATCTTGTGATACCAAAGAATCCACCAAAGAAACGATGATGAAGGATAGAGTCTGTGGCAAGCCAACTCTTTTTTTGTGGTCTGTGAACGAAGATAGTGTTGCCGAGAAATTGGCGTTGTGAGCCGTCTTTTCTGGTCAATGTCACGGCCACTGGAAGCTGTAGGAAGAGATACCCACGCGTAATTTCGTCCTTGGGGATCTCTTTAATAGTTATCGTGGGCTGCATCATCCCCAGTGATAAATGATAGAGGTGCTCCGTTATTTCAGGCATCGCTCAACAAATACACGCGCGCGTTGTCTTCTAGCTATTTGTTCTTCGTCTTTGCCGTCGTTTGATCTTTCGCTTCCACGCTTTTCGCTTGGCTCGAATTGTATGGGTTTTCATTGTCATTTACCCTCCTCCAAGTATCTGTTGTTTTCTCGGCTTTTTTAACGTGTGTGTGCTTCCTCAGGTGAAATCGATATCTGGCCTGCTAGTACCCTATAGTATTCAGTTTACACGCAGTACAATGCCATTTTACCGTCCCTTGTGAGAAGATGAGAGGTTGATGACATGTTGCACAGTTTCTCGTCTGCATAATAATGGATCTTCCCAAACATATACCCCGTTATAGCTAGCTACTTTCATTCGTGTCAAGCAGTAGTCGTTGGTTCGAGCTTGCTAGATCGATCAGCGATAACAGGTTGTTATGGAGTAGTCTGCGCCAGTCTTTGCGATAATGGAAATCTGCGTTGTCACTGATTAATCGAATGGGACACCGATAGTTGCTCTCCTGTTTTCCATTGCCCCCGCACGTTGGACAGTATGGTGCATACTTGGTCGTGGTGCGGGCGAGTTTTCCCCGTCCATCGCACTGTGGACACGGCGTAAGCTGCTTCGAATAACCTATACAGTCAGCGCTGGATTGCGGGATGCTTCCACACTTGTTGAGACACAATGCGTCCACGTGCGTGAGAATGCTGGTGTACAACTCTTGCTGGTTCAGTGTCGACAGGATATTCTGAGTGGGGGAAAAGAATTCGATACCCTCGCCACGTAGTTCTTTCTTAGCCGATTCAGTAAATCTGGTTCCAAAGATGATGACTTTATCGATGTCCGGCTTCTCGAGGAGTTGCTCCGTATCTTTTACAGTATTGGCACCCACGCCATTGTTTTTGTAGTCGGTCTGGGTGACGATTTGCATCATGATGGTGTCCTCGGAGTCGGGGTGGGACACTTGGATGTCGATGGTGGTCGGGGTTTGGGAGATCTCTTCGATGTTGTAGCCGCGAAAGTCGATGAGGGTTTCTGCTTTCTTCAGAAGTTCGCTGTCTTTTGTTAATTCCAGCAGTATTAAGGACTCACTTGGTTGTTTACTTATGCTTATTTGTTTACTCATTGTGGTTATTTACTCCATCGTGTGTAATAGTCAATATCTGTTGATGGGAGTTGGTGATTCTGAACACGCATACTTCATGCTTGACAGGTGTGTGATGATGAATCGTCAAATGCTCGAACAAGAGCATTGTTAGCTTTCATCTCGTGGCTTTCCATACTCGCCGCAAACGGGACAAAGCCAAAGAATAGCGCGTGTGTTAATTAGATTGAATCCGGTGTGGCATTTACTGCATCTTAGCATCATCGTTGACCACTTCGTTATTTTTTGATGTGTTTTCTCTTTCTATACGCGCACGATATAGCTAGCAAGCGAATGTTGTGTTGAAATGAGTTACTCTCCAAGAAACTATCGTAGCGCGCGTATGCTCGTATTGAGGAATAATTCAGATGAGTTTTGGGAGAGCTAGTTAACTCTAGTTAGGAATTTGAATCATTATGATAAGTTCGAAGGTTATTCTTTGTTGGCGACCCATGTTTGGACGGCTTCTTCGACAGCTTTAGTCAGGTCGCCCTTTTTGCCGCCGAATCGTTCGATGGTTTTGAAGCGCAGCTTTTTTTCCAGGTCATCGGAGAGTGTTACACTGATTCGTCCCATGGTAAACACATCATCTTTTTTACACATTTATTTAATGCATGATTTGCATGTGTTAGATATTTTTTGAATAAACAAATTGTCTTGCCCGTTCTCGCCACTTATTCTGTCTGTCACTCAGGGTTGCTGTTGTTTGTACTGTCATTATTCATTCACCTTATATTTGCTTATTCACATATTATAGTATAGGCGTATATGCTTATAAGATTATTGGTTTAAATGTTTAAGAGATTATGAATTAGTTGATTAGCTAGTGCCTTTTATTTGATTTGTCGCGATAGAGATTGATGTCATCTTTTGCCCGATTAGCATCTTCCCAACCCTAAAAGTTCACGTGTGCGCTCAGAGGACAGCACCATGACATACAAGGCATCGTTGTCCTCAAACGCGCGCGCGTCTATGACTTAGCTTGTCTTTAATCCAAACTTAATGTGAATACATTACAAGTGACTGCACAATCTCTTAGATCATATGTAAAGTTGCATCAAGCAACTGGCCTGCTAGTACCCTATAGTATTCAATTTACACGCAGTACAATGCCATTTTACCGTCCCTTGTGAGAAAGTAAGGAGTTGATAACATGATGCACAAGTTCTCGTCTGCTCGATAATCGATTTTCCCAAACACGCACCTCCTTATCCAAGTCCTATCGAGAATAAATAGGCGTGAAAGAGCAGGATGGCAAGGATTACCGCATATAAGGCAAGAGAAGGATTAAGGTTACTAAAACGTTTCAATGGCTTCACTGTTCACCTGATTTCATCAGCTGGTTAGCTGTGTTCTCCCATGGTTCAGGAGGGTGTTTCGAATGTCCACTAATTCTTGTTGCGAGAAGTGGAATCCGGTATGCGTCGTCGTGAGATAGTCACAAAGCTCGGTCAGTTTGAGGATTGGGACATGGGCGAAATTTGTTCTGAAGTCGATGTTCTCATTAAGGAGCACCACTATGCCGTCGACCCAGAGGTTGGGATATTGGAGTATGCCTGATGCTAACAAGATTGTCCTGATCGTGCGTGCCGCATCCTTGACGTGATGGCTGGGGCTGGGCATCATTGTTCCATTATTCACCCAACTATCGCCGATACACGAGATCCTTCCGCTCCAATCTCGTGGTTCCAACACGAAGATCCCGTTTTCGCTTAACACGATGTACTTAATGAGAGCTGGATGGCCGGTCAGCGCGACATCGCTCAGGAGGTGATAGGTGTGATCTAAACAGTGGGTTAATACGGGTTGTATTAACACGGGATGGTTATGGAGCTCACTAGCCGTTTTACTGAGGCGTGTATACATGCTCATTCACTCTTTTACTATTAACGTTCAGTCCTCGCTCGCAAATGTTGTATTGAGACGAGGTACTCTCCAAGAAACTATGGATAGTGAACGTGTTCATCGTCTCCGTTTCTTTCGCGTCTTTTTATCTTTGCAATAACTAAATCGAGCGGGACACTTGCGGCAGTTCTTTTGACCAGTTCGTAAGATACACATATGAATATTCCCACCTTGTTCTAATATTGAGTGCTACATCGGATAATGCTCAGAAGCTAGTGATATTCAGCTAGCCATCTTGGAGTGTAAAGCCCCAGTTGTTTACTTAAATAAAAAAAATGCGAGTTTTAACCTTCTTTGTTGGCGACCCATGTTTGGACGGCTTCTTCGACAGCTTTAGTCAGGTCGCCCTTTTTGCCGCCGAATCGTTCGATGGTTTTGAATCGCAGCTTTTTTTCCAGGTCATCGGAGAGTGTTACACTGATTCGTCCCATGGTAAACACATCATCTTTTTTACACATTTATTTATGCGCTGGTGCGCTAGATGTTGTCCCAATAAGCAAATCGCACTATGCTTGGCTGTGTCTTCCTGTGTAGAGTCATTGTTTTCTCACCGTATATTTGCTTATTCACTTATTATATTATAAGCGTACATGCATATAAGGATATCGGTATAAGTATTTAAGTGCTAGCGCGCGCGTCCGTTTTTGAGTAGTAAGCCTAAGCCCTCGAAATAGACTGGGCGCATATGGTAATTCACATATTGTTGGAGGTTCAACTCAGGTTTTCTCGTCGCCAAGTCCTGGATGACATGATCGAATGTGTCCTCGGGATCCTTGTACCGTACCGCGCCATACGCCATGAATAAGCTAGCTAGCTACTGGATCAATTACGGGCAACATCTCCAACCAGTGCACGTGCTCATCGCGCTCGCGTAAGTGGTTTCACGTACTTACGTATGCCTTAACCCTTTATGAGCGGATTGTTTCTGTTCCTGAAAGCGTCCATTCCGCTCTCCTCCCAGCCTGCGTCCTCTCTCATGTGCTTCTCCTTCCTCGTCAGATTTCTTCTCTACCTGCTCCTTGTAACCGCACTTGCACTGCCATAATTGGAATGATAGCTGCGTCATCTTCAAACCGCAACGGGGACAATATCTATCTTTTCTCTTCATCAATACCCTGTTCTCTTTTCTTCCATATTAAGAATCCTCTAAACAACTACTGATAAGCTAGTTAGCCGACAAGCTTCCTGTCCATTCATTACATGTGCCCTAACATGTTAATAGCAAAAAAGATCTCAAAATCGCTAGAAAAAAGATACACTTATGCTATGATACCGAGAGTGTAAACGAGGGCGTGAATCTATCCGGGCCCGCCAACATTCACATACTCGTTTTTACGCGCGCGCGCACTCGTACGCGTCGTGACATCCATCACATTTCTCCATAGAGATTGTTGGGAACCAGGGCTTATTCGTCGTTTCCTTACCTCCATTATCGCTAGCTACCTATCCAAAGACTTCAGCGATCCAATCGCTCGATCGCATAGCTAGGTGAACTCCTTTCTCTCGAAAAGGACTAATCCCAAAAACGCAGTGATGATAAAATACAGTCCTATGATCGTGAGCCCTTCCGGAATTGTCACATTGTAGGTAGTTAAAGTCTCCCCATGAGGACCTAGGTTAATCACAGAGATGTGTGGCGGGTAAGGCACCACTAACACGTTTCCTATTATTTGTGCGCCATAAGTCAGGATAAACCATGGCTCAATCTGAACAAGGCTTGCAACAAGCGTCTGAATAAGTGTAAATACGAACAGAAAGAGGATGATGGTAACGAGAATGGACATTGAGCTACTCTTGAAAAGCGAACTGAAAAAGAACGTGAATCCAAGTACTGCTGCAAGATAGAACCACGCGAAAAACACAGACTCGATGAATTGGGAGGGCACGTTCAGGCCAAAATAGTACAGTCCATTACCAACAGTAATTGCTGTGAACACGCTCAAAATTACCGTAGACGCAAGGAAAGCCGACAACCACTTACCAATATAAACAGACGATCGTTTAATCGGGTTTGGAAGCACAAAGTAACCAGTCTTGTTCTGAAATTCCCCTGAAATTGCGTCGCCTCCAAAGAAAACTCCAGAAAGCACAATTACAAAGGTTACAGAATTCCCCCACCAATTCGAATAAAAGGATAGGTCAGAAGCCAGAAAATTCTCAGGACGATAATACCCGACAACAACAGTGAGCAGTGCGCTTATCACAAGCGTTATGCTCAGAAGGATAAAAAATCTGCGCGATCGAAAGTAGTCGAGAAACGTGTATTTCATCGTGACGTTAACTTGCGCCAGACTACTCGGCACATTGTTGCTGGAAACGATTTCTGGTTTGCTCATGTTTGATCACAATGTCTTCTTGACTAGCTTGAGATACGCATCTTCGAGTTCCAATGACGCGGACCTATAACTGATCACTCCAATATTTAATCGTATCAAGTCCGCGAGAATCCGTTCTTGCACCTCCAAACCTCCACTGAACCTAATCCTGAGGTTCGTATCGTCTTTTTTCTCAGTAGAAACAACGCCTGGAAGGGTGGCTATGGTTGTAGTCACTATCTCGGCGTCAATAGGACGTTGTAATCCCACTTCAACCATGTTTTCTCCATCTGAAAACCTTGCGGTTACATTGGAAATTGTGTCATAAACGAGTAGCTTGCCATGGTCGATCATCGCGACTTCGTCGCAGATGTCCGAGACCTCACTCAGAATATGCGAGCTCATGAATATCAATCTCTCCTTATTCTTTAGAGATTTCACAATGTCTCTAACTTCGCTCATTCCCCGAGGGTCAAGGCCGAGAGAGGGCTCGTCTAGAAGAAGGATGCGTGGATTACTGAGAAGTGCAGAGGCAATGCAAATTCTCTGTTTCATGCCTTTGGAAAACGTGCCAATTTTTTTATCGATCCATTCGTCCATTCTAACTTCTGAGAGGGCTTCTTCGATTCTCTTGTTTCGCTCTGCGCTAGGCACTCCCCTAATCTCAGCAATCATCATGAGTGCTTCCTTCGGTGTCAATGAAGGGTAAATTTCCGGAGTCTCGATTAGCGTACTGACAGATGTCAGAGCTTCTTTTTTGTGAGTGTGAACGTTTAAACCGTTTATCAAAGCCTCGCCAGAGGACGGCCTGATTAGATCAGTAAACATTTTGAAAGTAGTAGTCTTCCCTGCACCGTTTGGACCCAAAAATCCAACACACTTCGCTCCTTCGATCTTCAAATTTAGATCTGAGACTGCAAAAAACGCGCCAAAGCGCTTGGATAGATTTATGGCTTCAATAGATGGATTTGTTAAAGTAGCCAACCTCACCATTTTAATAATTATGCGCACGCTAGTTTAGTTTGTGGGGGATTTTTGCAAGTATTGGCGTAATGCCTCTCTGACAACTTCTGAAATCGAGACGTAATATCCATTGGATTGTTCAACAAATGTCTCTAATGTTCTGTAAAGTCCCTCAGGTATTG
>JAOZHK010000119.1 GCA_026014905.1 Candidatus Bathyarchaeota archaeon | reverse complement strand
TAATGTTGAAAGGATTATCTTCACATCTTCCATAATTCAATCACCTACATACGCGCGTCATGTTCTACAGTTATTACTACTTTTCCTTGGGGATGTCCTTCTTCATAATACCGCATAGCATCCGCAACCTCGCTTAACGGGAAACGTATATCTATAACGGGTACGACCTTGCCGGCTTCAATAAGCTCTTTCATATACACAAGATCCTTCACGTTTGGTTCATGCGACAATTGACTCACCCTCTTACTCCCGGTCAATGAAATCAGCGCTCGCACGTTAAATGCGACTGCAACATAATTCCCTTTAGGGGTTAATGCACGCGTATAATCTGAAATGGAGCGATTTGCCACAATATCAAGAATCAGGTCATAACGCTGCTCTTTCTGAGTGAAATCTTCCTGAGTGTAATCGAACACATGGTCTGCCCCAATGGAGCGCACCATATCCAGGTTCCTCGTGCTGCACACGCCGGTCACTTCAGCTCCGAATGATTTGGCAATCTGAACCGCAAACGTCCCTATACCACCAGACGCACCATTGATCAGAACCTTTTGCCCGCGTTGAATCTGTCCTTCATCGCGAAGACCCTGCAGGGCTACGAGTGCATATTGGGGTACTGCCGCTGCTTCCTCATAGGTTATGTTGACCGGTTTTAGCGCTAATGCGTTTTCTGGAACAGATACATACTCGGCGTATGCTCCATAACCATAATCGCCTATGTCCCCGAATATCTCATCACCTGGCTGAAACCGCTTTACGTTTCTGCCAACCGCTTCAACCTGCCCCGCTATGTCAATTCCGGGTACCGTGTGTTTTGGTTTTAGAAGCCCACTCGATAGGCGCGCGAGAAATGGCTTACCTCTTACGAGAGCCCTGTCAGCCCAACATATGGATGACGCATGAACTTTTACAAGTACTTCGTTGTCCTTTGGAGTAGGTTTTTCTACCTCTTTGAGCTGAAGTACAATATCCGGTGGTCCGTATTTTGTGTATACAATCGCTTTCATTTTCTTATAACATAATTACTCCCGAAACGGCTCAAAATAAACATTGAGCGTAAACTTTAGCATCTGAGTGGTTTCAAGAAAAAAAATGAGGTCCTGTTTGTGGTTGAATTCTCATTGCGTACGCGCAAGTTGCTGTTACTCGTTGTCATCCGTTTTCAAAGTATTCTTCCCAAGCCTCTAAATCAGCCTCATTTAATTCAAGAATGACGTTATCTGTGCCTTGATCGAATACATACTCGCTATAGCCTATTTCACCTACAACAATGCAATCTCTGGTTGCAGGTCCAAGGTTGATCGGGGCCAACTCGGCATCGAAGCCAGATACATCGTTGTTGTACAATATCCAATCTCCGTATTCATGCGCACCCCAAGGTTCCACATAGATCGCGCACTCTCCTGCTCCGGTAATTCTGTTGTTCTTCACTACCGCGCCACTGACGCGCTTGGCGAAGATAGCCGCATATGGTTCTTTGCAGCTTGGCGAGTGGAACGTGTTATGGCTGATAAGTATATCGTGCTGTACGCCTTCATCAGGGTGGCCGGATGGGTTCCATATCTCGATTCCTGCAAAATTATGTCCTGGGAACATGCGGAAATTGTTGTGGGTGAAGATAAAGGTAGATGGCTCAAGACCTACACCTTTACTTTGCACCAGATAAATACCCCCATTAGTATCATAGGTCTCGCAACGCGTCACCTTTACCGTACTACCACTCAGGTCACTCAGTTCTATCGGCACTCCACCGCTCTTCTCAAAAACACAGTCCTTGATAGTTACGTCATCAATTCCTGGAAATCTTTGGAATGTCCATGCTAAATTCATCCCATTGAAATTGCCATCAGCTTCACTTTCAGCGCCAGTCATCCTGATATTTTTAACCACTATTTCGCAATCGCCTCCAAGAGCGTGAAATAGACTTGATAAGGCGGTGATGTCCCCATCTGCCCAATAAGCTTGGTATGGTTCAGAAGGTTGGGGATCCGAGACTTGAAGAGTCAGGTCTTCGAGGCCGAGGTAGTCAGTTGGATTCCAAAACCAAAGTAACTTTGAGCGTTTGTTTAGGTTAATCGGGTGCGTCCCAAGAGCAAACCCTTCGGTATCTGACTTTCTGACAGCTTCTATGATGGTTTTGTCCATGCCTGCACCCTTGAGGTCTCCATTAAAGCCTTCAACGAAGATGGTTCTGCTTACGTAAAAATGACCTTTGCTGAACTGAACCGTGCCTCCAGGCGCCACATTCTGGAGGGCCCACTCGATTGAATCAGCATCGGTTACACCAGTCGTATCACCAGAAGGATTTACTACGATTTTATGGTCTCTGACTGGCGAGTGCGCCATCGGAATGATAAAGACGAAAGTACTTACCATGGACAGCAGTATCATTAACGATGCGATTACCTTTTTTCTCATTCTCTCCTCCTCTTTTCGTATTGGTATTTGTATAGCTCCCCACCTCGGAGCTGGGGCTCCATTTGAGACCTTATGTGTCAGGTGACAGTGAAACCTTGTACTCGAGTAGAATCCATTGATTATTTAACAATTTACCCTAAATGAAAGCAGCCGGTATTTTCCCTCTCAAACCAATACTAATAGCATTCGGAGCACTTTACTGAATATTCATCGAGTAACTCTACAGTGAGCATCTCATCCTGAGTGAAATCCAAAACCCTACGATTACACACCGACCACTGAAGGGAGTCCTTGTTGTATCCCGAGAAGAAATGCCATATCCCATATTAGTCTCGAGCCCATCCACCTTTCTGCATTTCATTTACTTCCGCACGCTTCGAGCTCATGCATGAAGTGTGCAAAAAAAACTGCAACGCGTTTTATGTATCCTGAGAATGAATTAGATAATATTTCTATCAATAGTCATCTGATTCATCATTCTCAATACTGAATATGCAGACCTCGTTAGCCCCATGCTTCTTTTTACAGTACTACTTCCTACACAATACAAGTTTTTAATTGGAGTTACGACATCGCCGAAACCAGAATTTATACTCCAGCATGCCTTTTCAGGCACAAGCTCCTGATGATGCATCATATCAACAATACTCTCCAACTCTGGCATTGTAGTGAAAATAGTTTCTTTAGCCATGTATCTCACATCTTCTGAGCGGATGTTTTCAGGCATAATAAATGCGAATCCTACTAGTTGTTTACCCTTTGGAGCTAAATATTGATCATAGTTAGATGTTGGGATTACCCACGTATGTAATCTTGAGGGATCCGTTGAAACCCACATTTCAGATCCCTGTTCGGTAAAAACCTTTTTTTCGAGTCCAAGCCATACTGTTAATGATTTTACTTTTTTAATGCTACTAATGTTCTGAATGTATTCAGCTGGTAAATCATGTTTTATAATCTTCGGAAGCTCTTCAGGGATGCCAGAATATATCACTATGTCGCATTCGTATTCGTCTTTATCTGTTTTTATCCTGTTTACCTTTTGGATTGCTTGTCCTCTTAGTTTCAGACTTTCAACTTCGATTGCGATCAGGTTCTCGTTTAAATGTATCTTTACATTTTTCGGGAGCGATACGATGATGGATTCGATAATATTCTGAATTCCACCTTTTGGATACATTTGATCAGATGGTCTCCCTCCAACGAGGAGATTATACAACCTACCAACAAATGGGAT
>JAOZHK010000079.1 GCA_026014905.1 Candidatus Bathyarchaeota archaeon | reverse complement strand
TGATTCGGAATACAATACTGATGCTTGCGCTTCGTCTGCAAAAATTCGGGCTGTGGGATGCAGTGGGACAGCAACTTTCAAAACAGAAAAAAGATCTTCGATATTACTAACTGTTTAAGATCGTCAGTTCAATTGTGTCTTCTATCTGTTGTTGATTGTTACTAGTGATAATCACTTAATAATGCATATTATGCTGGTAACATGACAAATTAGCTGGTAATGAGCTAGTTCAATGCGTTAAATGATTTGCTGAATACGCCTCCTGGATCAATTGTGATATTCTGTATGACTATGCTGGGCATACTCGGTCTAGGGAGCTTACTCCTTAAAATTCGAAGTCGATGAAGAAAAAAGTGATGATGCACGCGTTACCAAGGATTTTGTTTACATCCAGCTTCCTTTCAGATTCGCTTGACGGAGAAGTAGGTCTCCATACTGTTTGAGTGGTTTTTGTTTCACAGGAGTTGTGTTTGGACGGCGTGGATTGATTTCGTAGACTTGTGCTACCTCTTCATTTAATTTATACCCTATTCCAGGTCCTTGATGCATGGTGATCTGTCCTTTGTTAATGGGATTGGGTTCCTCGATGAGTACTTGGTCCGGTTGACTCGCGTCGATGGGAACAAAGGGTCGCCATTTAGATGCAGGGTAGGATTCGACAATCAGTCCATTGGGGACTGCTGCGACCGGGATAGCGCCCAGTACATGTCCCCCATGTGGAGCAAACCAGATGTGCTCGGTTTCAGCTAAGGCTGCTGCTTTCATGATTGGAGTGAATCCGCCACAGACACCTGGATCAATCTGAAGCACATCAATACACCGAGCATTAATCAGATCTCGGGCACCGAAATGAGAGTACTCGTTTTCTCCACTAGCCACTAGAATATCGGTGGCATTTTTAACTTCGATGCTTCCTGAGTAGTCATCAGGCATAACGGGTTCTTCGAACCAATAGGGTTCATAACGCTGAACGGCGTTAATAAATCGAATCGCAGTCTTCGCTGTCCATGCGTTATTTGCGTCAACCATCAATTCAATGTCATCGCCGATCGCGTCACGAACAGCTTTTACTCGTCGGACGTCTTCTTTCATTGACACCCCAAACACCCAAGCACCCACCTTCATTTTCACATGATGATAACCTAGATCCACAAATCCCGCCAGCTCTTTTCCGAGTTCCTCTGCAGTCTTACCTTGTTGATAATAGCCGCCAGCCGCGTAAACGGGAACTTGATCGCGAAATCCACCCAAGAGTCGATGGACAGGTTGCTTGGTGATTTTTCCGTACAGGTCCCACAATGCCATATCGATATAACCAATCGCTCGCACCCATTCACCTTTAGTACATCGCTTTCGATGTGTACCTCCAAAGAGCTTAAACCAGAGATATTCGATGCGTCGGGGGTCTTCTCCAATCAAGAGCGCATGGACTTGCGGCTCCCAATTTTGTAAGTGCTGATTGCAGATACACATTCCCGCGACGCCTTCATCGGTTGTGACTTCAGCAACTCGAGCAATTCTTTCAGCTCCAGGAATACTCCGTAACGTCCCATTGGTTTGAGGGATGAGTTGAACAGTAGTAGGTGGAAACTTGAAAATGCGCACTCGAAAATCAGTTATTTCCATAGAATCACATCCATTGTGTGATTTCTATTGGCACTCGGTGACTTATTACGTATTAGTTTTTCCGTGGATCGACATATGTCGCACTGAATGTTGTCTGTCGAGATAATATTAATAAACACCTAGTTAACTGTGATGATAACTTCTCTCTTTTTGCCAAGGTCATTTACCTCATATTCCCATATTGTATAGGGGTGGAGGATGACGTAAGTAAATAAAAGTAAATAGCATATAAACATTCATTTCAAATTATAAGACAGGTAGCTACTATAGTCCGATGGTGTTGTGGTCATGCATGTGGGCTTTGGACCCCACGACAGGAGTTCGAATCTCCTCCGGGCTATCAACGCGATTCAAATTAGTTAGCTTGATATAAAAAGCAGTTTTGTAGAATCTAGCATGTATTACGCGCACGCGTACTTAAATGGGGTAATGGTTAATGGTTAATGGGTACCATCATTCTTGTCCATAAATAGATAAGCAGTATGTACGCGCGCGCGTACATAAGCGAACCTAGCGCTTAAAGAGGGATATGTTTGGGAAACGTCATCATCAAGCAGACGAGAACCTGTGCATCGTGTTACCAACCCCTCACCTTCTCACAAAGGAAGGTTAAATGGCATTGTACTACGTGTAACCTGAATACCATCGGGTACTAACAGGATACGTATCGATTTCGTCTGAGGATACATGTACGCGTTAAAAAGCCATGAAACTAAAAGATACATGACGGAGGGGAAGTGACAATGAAAACCCATATAATGCGAGCCAAGCGAAAAGCGTGGAAGCGAAAGATCAAAAGGCGTCAAAGACGGCGAAAAAATACGCACTCGTAGCTAGACCACTATCCGAAGCATACTATTCCAATTGGTAATATATTTCTACGCGAGCGAGGGCGTTTCTATGCGAGTCGAAAGCCAACGACCATTTTTCGATGGCATCGTGAGCAAATGCCAATCCGCGCGTATCCTGCTAATTCGTCAATTTTCTCCCCGTTCGTTTCGTCGCGATCACCCTGCGTAATGCGACACACGTGCTTACAATATGGGCATTGGGTTGTCAAGGGGTAATTGGAGAGATGATAGAATTTACTTGCTGCCACATCACCGACTGTTTTGATTTGAAACTTAGACAACGTTATCCCTCAATATCATGTGCATGTACCCATTGAGATTATTTAAATGTAATAACTGAATGCGTGTTGTGTGCATTAGCTAGCGAGCCAAAGACATCAGCCTTCTAGTTCCTTGCGCCTCATCTTTCTGCACTTCTACACTTACTACACAATCCGCGGAACGCAGTAACTGGATTTATTTGATCTCCGCATCGTCTACAAGTATAGAATTTGGACATATTTCATCCTCAACGTAATTCAGTATTTCAGTTAATAGCGCGCGCGCTCTCCCTACAAATCGTCCATTTCTTCTAAAGCTTTGATAAGTCGTCTAAATGCGAGGCTCATCATCATGAAACTGGTCTCTCCAAATTCTGAACAGCGATATCCGTTTCTCCCAATTTTCACCACTAACCCTCCCTCTCGCAGCTTTCTAGTGTTCTCCCAAACGAGCTTGGGGTTTAAATCTAGATCCTGCATGAAATCTGTGAAGGTAACCGTTCGTTTTTGTCGTTCAATGAGCCGTTTCATCATCCTCAAACGGGTTTCGGTGGATAAAGCGGTGAAGAGCTTCGAGTATCTCTGAAAATTTGCTTCGAACGCATCCAAATCGTTGACTAACTCTTCCCTAGACCAATCCACAGGTGAAAGCGGTATTTGAAAGATAACTTGCCCATCTTCAACTAATTGCAATGTAAGCGTCATG